>JAJEIJ010000034.1:0-13441 GCA_022827725.1 Acidimicrobiia bacterium | reverse complement strand
GCCTGGATCGGCCGCTACAACACACGGCGAATCCACTCCACCCTCGACTACCACACCCCCACAGAATGGGAGGACAACCACCGACAACGACTAGAACAAGCCGCATAAACCAAGTGTCCGGACAACGGGGGGAACCTCACTGCTCCTTTTGGATTGCCTGCTCAAGCCCGAAGCAGCCGACTTTATCGACGACTTTGCGTTCCCAAGGTCAGACCGCCTTGACATGTTCAGATACTCCTGGAACGGCACAGTAAAGCCATGTCTCGCTGAAACCGACTTGGCGGTAGACATAGCGGTGATCGCAGACCGCCACCTGCGGGCTGCTCACCGGATAGCTGCGGCCAGCAGGAACGAAGAGGGCATATCGGACGCGCTTAGCTTCGCGAGAAGCGCCATCGAAGACCACGAGCAGGACCAGTGGAAACACGACTGGCTGGACGCCCTCATAACAGTTGCCCGAGACGTGTTGGAAGCACTGCTTGAGCATTCTCCTGAATGTGCCCCCCACTACCTGAGGTCATGGGGTGATTCTCCGGTGACGCTGTTGCGGCGATTGGCCGTCCACGGTTGGGCCGAGCGCCAAGATGTAACCCCAAACCGGAAGATCGCCGAACTCTGCCAGGCAGGCTGGCTATTCGAACCGTATCTGAGGCACGAGGCTATGAGGCTCGCGGCGGTCGCGCTGCCACAGGCAACGCCGGAGAGCATCGACCGCTTGGTGGAACTGGCAATTGCGGGAGACCCCGGGGCACCAGCACAGAACACACCTGAGGCGACTGAGCACGCCGATTCAATCGCCTTTGACTGGTTGGAGTGGATCACGCGGCACGCCCCTGAGGCGGAGAGCGCCCGTCGAGCACTGGCAGTCATTCAGAAGAGAAATCCCGAATGGCAACCATCTGCGCGCCCGGATTTCTTGTCGTGGACCATTGTCGACTGGTTGCAGCCGCAATTTCAGAGTGGTCCCGACGAGCTTCACAACATGGTTAGCCAAGACCCAGCAGGCGCGGTCCGCCGACTGCTGGGCTTCCCTACTCGGGAAGACTCCTGGCCCGGTGAACCCAGCCGTATAGATGCCCTTCGCTGGTTGGAAAACACAGTGAAGGCATACCCAGCAGATGGAATCCGAGTGCTTGACGAGCTCACCGGCGCTGATCCGCCTGATGATCAACAAGCAAGTCAACGGGTCGCCGAAACCGTGCTGTGGGCATTGGCCAGGGCGAAGCTGAGCGATGATCTCAGCCAAGCCCTTGCCGGGCGCCTAACCGGCATCTGGGATACCGGCACCGCTCAATGGACCGCTGGAACCGGTATCACCGGAAGCAGCCGCGGACCTCTAACCCACGCCATAAACCATTGGGCCGGCCACTTGGCCGAGATCGCGCTCCGTCTCGTCGAACACGAGTACAAGAGCGCCGGAGAAGGTTGGGCAGGCTTGTCCGACGAGTTGAGACCGGCGATGGAGGCAATAGTCAGCGGGAGCGACATCGCCTCCCAACTCGCCCAGGTGGTGCTGGCCAGCAGGATCGGGTTTCTGTTCCACGTCGACGAGCCATGGTGTCGGGCCAACGTTCTGCCCCTACTTGACCCCGAGGAAGACACGGAGCGGGCGATTCGCTGTTGGGACGGCTACCTCATGAATCGGCCCGGACCACCCAAGCTGCTCGAAACCGGGCTCTTGGACCTGTATGTCGCCATGGCCGGGTACCTCGGATCAGACCCCAGTAATACCGGCAACCACTTCCACCTACGCCTGGCCGAGGTCGCGCTCTTCTCGGGAATCAACCCCATGCAGCAGGGCTGGCTCGACCGCTACACCGCTGCGGTAGAAGAACAAAGCCGCGTCAGGTGGATAAAGCAAGTTTCCTCCGGGCTGGCCCACCTGCCGGCCAGCGCCGCCGACGCCCAATGGGATGCCTGGATGCGCGAATACTGGGCTAACCGGCTCCGCAGCGTCCCCAGAGCCATGACCGATAGCGAGGCCACGGCCCTGGTGGACTGGGCGGTGTGCCTCGGCGACCGATTCCCCGAGGCAGCAGACTTCGCCTGCCGGCACAAAGCATGGGTCCGCGAGCACTCGATGGCAATCAGGGAACTACACCAAACCGACTACCAACCAGAAGCGGTCAACCACATCGCGGCACATCCCGAGCATGCCGCGAGACTCGTAACCCATCTGCTGTCCAACACCGATGCCGTCTCCTTCAACGCAGGGACAACTCTGGCAGGCGACTCACTCAACGAAACAGTGCCCGAGTTGCTCGGAAGCATCGGATCAGAGCTAGCACTCCCCTTGCGGGAACAGGCCACCCGTTTGGGAATAGCCATGGACGAGAGCTGAGACCCGACCTGAGGGGTGGCATCCACCTGCCTGAACAGCCCCAAAGACATGACCCTCTCCGACCCGCGGCGCCCAAACTTCAGATCCTCTGACCACACCCGATAAACATGGCTCCTCCTTGCAGAGTATGCCCCCACGAAAAGAGGGAATCCTCAAGCCGCCTTGTGGGAGATTGGCAATAAGGCGTGCCGGGCTGAAAGCCGATTGTCGGTGTTACAGTGCAGGCATGTCACAGCCCACGGCCCAGCTTCCGCTTGAGTGCTGGTTGGATGCTGCCCTTGCGGGGGCATCCACCGAAGAGGTTCGAGATGATGATGGAGTCCTCGTGGGATGGTGGGCCGAGAACCCTGAGTGCCAGGGTGCATCCGCCTTTGGCTCCACACCCGACGAGGCCCGCGGCAAACTTCGACAGGTGCTCTACGGATGGGTCGAACTCAGCCAGCAACTCGGCCAGCCGATACCCACATTCCACAACGGGCTTGTCGCTGCCCCTACATGAGCCGGTGGGTCCCTCCAACCACCCGCCGCGAACTCATCAGGTTCTTGACCGAACGCGAATGGATAGGACCACGGTCAGGAGGCAATCACGAGTACATGATCAAGGGTGCCCACAGACAAGTCATCCCCAACGACAGTGAGATTGCCGTCCCGTTCCTGCTTCGATTGCTCAAACAAGCAGGTTACACACGGGAGGAGTGGCTGAACCGCTAACCGCCTCAGCCAGCCCTGCGGGCCGCGCAGCCATCGGGCGATTTCTAGGCGCTAGACAAGCTGCACGCCGAATCAGGTATCGAGGGCGAGGTTGGCCTGGTCTTCGGTGGGGGGTTTGTGGGCTTGTTGGGTGAGGTCGGGCCAGGCGGCGGCGAGGCTGTTGTAGGCGAGTGCGTCGGCGGCCCATCCGTTGCGGTCGCAGGTGTGGTGGAGGCGGTAGGCGAGGTGGCGGGCCGAGTCGGCGAGGCCGCCGACCTGGGCGAGGAGTCGGGCGGCGGCTTGCTCGCCTCGGGTCTCGAGGCGGTGGGCGAGGTGGTTGGCGATCTCCCAGACGGTGAGGCGCTCGTCTTGGGCGGGAGACCAGTCCTCGTCGAGCTCGTGGCGGGGTATGAGGCGGACTCGGCCGGCCCGGGATTCGACGATGCCGGCCTCCACGAGGCCGTCCACTGAGGTGTTGCGGGATTTGGAGAGCTGCTCGGCCTGGCCGTAGTCGCCGGGCTCGAAGCCATGCTGGGCGTGCCAGGTGAGCGCCCAGCGGGTGTCGGAGTCGAGTTCGGCCTCGGTCGCCTCCAGGGTCTCATCGAGCACCCGGTTGATGGCGGCCAGCGCGGCCCGCACCCCCATTCGGGCGCCGTCGGCCTCGATCACCCGGCTGTAACGGGAGAACACCGCCATGCCCGGGCCGATGGCGGCTTGCGCCACATCCACCGGTGCGATGCTGGCCTTCTGGAGGTCGGCCAGCGCGGCGGGCAGCTCCGCGGCCAGCGCGTCCAAGAACTCGCGGCGCGACGCCAACGGCGCATGCTCGGGCCGGGGCCGGCACACCAGAACAATCGACGACGCCAACGCGTTGGACTGCTGCGAGCGCATCCGGTTGGCCAGCTCCGAGCGCACCGGCCACGTCCCGGTGATCTGGAAGCCCGCGCGCAGCAGGCCGGTGAGCATCGTCTCCCATCCCGTGGACGCCGTCTCCCCCTCCGCGGTCTCGGCCTGCTTGAACGCGTAATACACGCTCAACGGGAACCGCGGATCCTGCACCCCGCGCAGGCGGGCGAACACACCGCCCAGCCCGTCCTCGAAAAACTCCTCGGCCGCATTCTTGTCGCCGCCGTGGCGGTACGGCGCCGCGATCAACTCCTGCGCCTTGGGCGCCAAAAGCGTCGAGCACACATCCGGGAACACCCCGCCCACGGTCCGGCGCAGCCACAAATAGAAGAAATCCGACAAATCCGCATAGCCGATGTTGTCGTAATACGGCGGATCGGTGGACACCATGACCACCTTCCGAGTAGCCGCTGTTGCATCTAGTTGGCTGGCCTTTCCAGCGATGTGAGCAAGAGAGGGCAGGGATTGGAGTACATCGGCAACAATGGAAAAGGCAGTCTCCAAACTTCCAGTAGAAGTGAAAAACGGATTCGCCTCCGCGAAATCCCAAATCATAGAAACGGCTTGCCGTCCGAAGAAATGCTGCGCCTTCTCCCCCACTGGATTCCACCGACAAAGCGAATTGCCAGCCATCGCCGCCCTATCAACCGCGAACCCCAAATACACCGACACGGCCTCGGCGTAGGCCGTCGCGCCGGTGCCGCCGTCGCTCAGCGGGGTGGGGTCGTCGCCCATCCCAGCGGCCAGCGCGTCAGCGCGAGCCTGCTCGCGGGCCTCGCCCACCAGATCGGCGAAACAACACAGGGCGGTCAGCTGGCGGGGCGCGAACAGATCGGCCCACTCCCCCATGCCCCAATTCGTCACGGTGATAGCCCGAGGATCGTTGGCGATCACTCCTGAAGGGGGGTCGGGCGGAGGCGGAACCTGCGCGGCCTGCTCGTGGTACGGGTCGGGCGGCAGGTAGACGCGTCGGCGGTCGCCCTGAGCGACGACGGCCATGAGCCGGGCCCCGAGCCCGCCCGCCTGGGCCTGGGCCTTCACATGGTCGCCGGGAATGGCCGAAGAGCAGAACACGCAGCGGAACTGGGCCCGGCCCTGCTTGGGCGCCTCAGAAGGGCCGCCCCCGCCAGTTCCTATGCGGTACGAGATGGTCTTGGCGGCGCGGTCAACCACCGGCTCGACCCACGCCTGGCGGCCCTTCTTCTTCGACAGCCACCACGAAGACGCCAACGGCGCCTCGCCCCCGCACACCGGATTCGGACACCGCGCCGTGCGGGTCCACAACCACGCAATCACCGGCGCCTTGCCGCCGCCGTGCTCAGGAGGCAGGTCGACCTGCGGGTACAGATGGCCGATCCGCTCCTCGGCCCGCTGGCGCATCCACTGGCCGTACCAGCGCACATCCGCGGCCAAACCCGACGCGCCCGGCCACGACCCCAAACCAGCGCCTTGACTGTCATGCGGATTCACCGGCGCCCGCCCCCCGAACAGCGGCGGAATCTCCACCAAAGCCTTGTTGATCAACACCGCCACCGGATTCAAATCCGACCCATGAGCCTCCAACCCCAAACGCTGCGCCTCCAAAGGAATACTCCCCCCGCCCGCGAACGGATCCAACACCGCAGGAAGCCCGCCATCGCAGCACTCGGCGATCTCCGCCCGAGCCTCGCCCAGCACCTCCGGGTCGCTGCTGTTCTCCCACTGCACCAACCGCTCCACCAGCCCGAACAGGCGCTCCCGCTCCGCGCCCTGCGCCTCCTCGGTGGGGAACAGATCAGGCCGAGACGACGGATCATCCACCAACGACGCGAACAACACCGCCCGACACGCCGCCAACGGCCGCCGAGCCCACCACAAATGCAGAGTCGAAGGATGGCCATGGCGAATCGACTTCTCCCGAGCCGACGCCGCATTGATCGCATCCAACGGCAACGCCACCTCAATCAGCTTCCGCCGGAACCCGTAGCCAGCCATCACCGCCACACCCTAGAGCCCTCCCCCGGCGTGAGGCGCGATCTCCCTATGTCCGGGACCGAAATCCCTGGGGATGGGTTGACTGCCAGGCCCAGGCATCTCGACACATTTCTGCCAATGTCCGGCTAGCCGACCAGCCCAGTTCCTTGAGTGCCTTGCCCGGGTCGGCCCACAACTCGGGCACGTCGCCCGGGCGGCGGTCTAGCTCCTCATAGGGCAGGGGGTGGCCGGTGGCCTCCCGCATGGCGGCGACAACCTCCAACACTGAAGCTCCCTGGCCAGTGCCCAGGTTGTAGGTGTGCGCTTGCCCGGAAGAGGCCTCCAATTGCTCCAAGGCGGCCACATGGCCACCGGCCAGGTCCATCACGTGGATGTAGTCGCGCAAGGCAGTGCCGTCGGGAGTGGGATAGTCGGTGCCGTAGAGCGGCAGTTGGGGGTGGCACCCTACGGCCACTTGGAGCAGGTAGGGCATCAAGTTGCCGGGAACGCCCTCGGGATCCTCCCCGATCAGGCCGCTGGGGTGGGCGCCCACCGGGTTGAAATAGCGAAGCAAAGCCGCCGACCAACGGGGGTCGGCCCGAACCACGTCAGCGATCATCTGCTCGATGAGGAGCTTGGTCCAGCCATAGGGATTGGCCGGGCGGGTTGTGGCCGTCTCGGGTACCGGCAGCTCGTCAGGCAGCCCATAAACCGTGGCCGAGGAAGAGAACACGATCCGGCGAACCCCACTGCGCTCCATCACTGTCAAGAGAACGGCGGCCGAGTCCAGATTGTGGCGGTAGTACCGCAGCGGATCGGCCACTGAGTCGGGCACGGACTTGAGCCCTGCGAAGTGCAACACCGCGTCGGGCCGGACGTCGGCCATGACCTTCTCCAGCGCGGATTCGTCCCGACAGTCGGCTACTTCGAGACGGGGGCCGCGGCCGGCGATCTCCCCCACCGCGTCGATGGCGGCGGCGGAGGAGTTGACCAGGCTGTCCAGCACCGCCACCTCGTAGCCGGCCTCGAGCAGGGCGACGCAGGTGTGGCTGCCGATGTAACCCGCTCCCCCGGTCACCAGCACCGTTGCCATGTTCGGCACGTTAGCGGGGGTGCCGCCGAGGCAGCGGAGCAGACTGCGGCTAGCCCGGACCCCGCAGGACGCGGGTCTTGCCGTACATGGAGCCGAACAGCAGCCGGCCGTCGTCGTCCACGGTCACCCCTGCGCCGATGGTGTTGAACTTTGAGCCTCCCAGCACGTAGTGGAACCGGGACTCCCCAGTAGCCCAGTCGGCGGCCTCAATGGTCCACTTCTTGTCGCGGACCCCGCACGTGTACACCAGGCCGCTCTCCTCGGCCACAAAGGGAACAGAGTTGGGCGAGGAGATTTCGAGGTTTACCCAGGCCTCCTTCAGCTTCCGGGCCACTGGATCCCACTCGTACTTGTGGAGGCCGTGGGGCTGGTACTCGGGTTTGTGACCGAGCATGAAGCACAGCATCCGGGCGCCTTGTGCGGGGAAGCCGTCGGGGATGGAGGCCGGCTCGTTGTTCACCGTCATGGCGCCGTATCCCGCCACGGTGATGGACTGCTCGGTCTTGATCTCGGCCAGGTCGGGATTGCCCATGTTGGCCGGCCCGATTCCGGCGATGCGCCGGTCGGGCGCGTTGGGCAGCTGCTCCCAGTCGTCGGGGATATCGTCTCGCCAAAACAGGGTGATATTGACCACCTCGTCGCCGTCGCCGATAACCACGAACTTGTCCTCGTCGGGGCCGAATCCCATCAGCGAGGGCGTGGTGCCCGAGCCGTTGCCGCCGCCGTTGCGGTAGGGCACCGTCCAGCAGCCGTGAGCGGGATCGTCGGTGAGCTCGTCACCGGTCCAGCGCAGCTTGTGGTGGTGGCTATTGGATGACACGTAGATCCCGTTGTCGGAGTCGACACAAATGCTGGTGCGCATCCAGCCGTATCCCGTATGGCCCTTCTCTGCCGCCTGCTGGGCACAATACTTGGCGGCTACCTCGGCCCCTCCCGCGACCTGGAGCGCGTGATAGTCGCTGAAGTCGCGCTCAAGCACGACGACCCAGCCATGGTCGGTAGACATCACCAGCTTCCCGTCGAAGGTCATGTTCATCCCCACGAAGAAGCCCTCGATGTGGTCGGGCTTGTTCCACCGGTCCCGCTCCCCAATGGGCGACGCCGGATCGGACGGATCAGTCTCCACATAGGCCACCGCGTGGTCCTTGCGGCCCAGAAACAGGGTGTGGTCGCAGTCCAGCAGCGCATAGACCCCGTCGATTCCGGTCATGAACTTCATCGACATCTCGATGGCGTGTTCGACGGCTTCCCAGCCGTCCTTCTCGTCAAAGCCCCGGAGATATTCCTCCAGCTCGACTACGGGTGTGCGCCCCTCCCCGCCGACGATTTCATGGTCGGCCAGCAACTCTAGGGTCTCGTAGTCGAGCTTGGCGATGTTCTGGCGGCCGTTGCTCCACACCACCCGCCGGCCGTCGGGGTAGGGCCCCGACGTCAGGTGGCCGAAGTGGCCCGGGCCGAGCCACGCGTATTGCAGATCGACCGCCTCGTCGAGCACCTCGGTGGGGCCTTCGGGCCCCCGCCAGGGAACGTTGTCCTGCTGGTCGCACCGTCCGTGGGCGATGCCATAAGAAGACGAGGCTAGAAACGGGTTGTCCGGGGCGCGGTTCATATGCCTACATCATTGCCCCGCGTCCAGCCCGCCATCCCACCGGAGCCGATCTTTGGTTACGATGCGGGATAGCCAACTGGAGGTGTAGTCACGTGGGTGTCAGCTCATATGTTTTGATCCAAACCGAAATGGACAAGGCCCGTCAGGTGGCCGAGGCCATCCGCGAGATCGATGGCGTGGTGATCTCTGAGATCATGACCGGCCCCTACGACGTGATCGCCAAGGCCGAGGCTGAGTCCATGGACCAGTTGGGCCGCCTGGTGGTGAGCCAGATCCAGATGGTGGACGGCATTACCCGAACCCTCACCTGCCCCGTCGTCAACCTCTGACCTCCCCTTGGGAGAGTTCAGCCTGAACAGGCTGCCAATCTCGCCGACGGCCTGGCTCCCCCTGCCGGGCACAATCTAAAGATGCATGGGAACGCCCACACTCCGCAATAGGCTATAGCGCGTCAAGGTGCATTTCTGGAGGTCCAGATGAGCAACTCATGGGATTGGCCCGGCTCTCGTTGGTGGCGCGTCGACCTCCACGCCCATTCCCCAGCCTCCTACGACTTCGGGACCAAGGCAGACCGCGACAACCCAGACTGGACAGCTTGGATTGACGCAGTGCGCGACGCAGGAATCCACGCTGTCGCAATAACCGACCACAACACTGCCGAGGGGATACAACATCTTCAGACTGCCGCTTCCCAGCTTCCCCATGCTCCAGTCCTCTTCCCTGCCGTAGAAGCCACCGTCAGCGACGGCGTCCACCTACTGCTTCTCATGGACCCTGCGCACACTCAACAACACATTGAAGCCGTCTTGTCCCAATTGAACATCTCTGTCGATGAGCAAGGAACAACTGAAGGTCAGTCCACCCTAAGTGTCCAGGACGTCTTCGAAGCTGTGGGAAGAGATGTGCTAATCGTCGGTGCTCATGTGAACGATAAAAAGGGGATACTGACGCAATACAAAGGCCTGCCCCTACAAAGGATTCTAAACGACCAACATCTCCATGCCGTAGAGGTGGTTCCAACTCCCAATGCTGAGATAGACCTTTCAACAGCCGAACAACAACTTGCTGGATGTCGTACTGGACTTCGACGAGTACCAAGAATATGGGCATCCGATGGTCATTCTTGCAATGACCTTGGACGCCGATTTACTTGGGTAAAGATGACCACACCATGCTACGAGGGTCTCCGCCTAGCACTCCTTGATGGTGACGATTCGCTGCAGCCTTCCGAACAATCGAATCAGGACAATCCAAACAACAACCACGCTAGTTTAGCTATCGAGAGCATAAGCATTGCGGACGCAAAATATATCGGAAGAAAAGAACCTGTCATTGTAAACTTCAATCCTTGGCTCAATACAATCATCGGGGGTCGAGGGACCGGGAAATCCACGATAGTCGACTTCTGCCGGAAGACATTCCGACGAGACTTTGAATTGGATCGAAGTAGCACTAGCGACGAAGGGTCTCTCAGGAGTGTCTTTGACCGTAGAATGAGCGACTCCTCTCAACAAGGTGACGGATTAGCTACAGGAAAAACCGTTGTCGAAGCAATTTATCGGAAGAACGGGGAGCGTTTTATCGTCTCTTGGAGTATTGATGGTAGTGCACAAGCTATCTCCCGTATCGATGGTGAAAACAAAGTTCCAGAAAACGGCAACATAAGTGAACTCTTTCCTCTAAGAATTTATAGTCAAAAGCAACTTTTTGCCCTCGCACAAGACCCTAATGCCCTTTTGACAGTCATCGACCAAAGTAATCGTGTCAATGAAGCAGAAATACAGCGTACTGCCAAACAACATCTTGAACAATACTTGTCTCTGCGCGCGCAAGCACGGGCAGCTCGCTCTTCTGCCGAAGACTTGCCAGATAGGCAAGCCGCGCTTCGCGACGTCGAGCGGAAATTGAATATTCTTCAGGATGGAGAAAATGCAATCACTCTGAGCGAATACCGATTTCGGCGCCAACAAGATGACACCTGGCAAGCAATTCTAAACACTGCTATCAGCAAGATTGATACAATTGAACTGTCTACACGTGACCTCACCGTCGCGGATCTTGAAACAATTTCTAATGATAAACCTGACGAAGCATCAGAAAGTCTCACCAACACACATGCCAATGTTAAGAAAGTGGTAGACGAACTGAAGCAAGACATATTGAACCTTATAGCTGAAGCAAAACTCGAGATTGATGAGATCCAATCAGGCCCAGGTGCCAGCGTGTGGAACGCCGCAAAGGCCGACAGTGATGCAAAATTTGAGGCTCTATCAGCCACACTTGCAAAAGAAGGGGTTGCCAGCATTGACGAATACGATAGTCTTTTGCACCAAGCTGCCTCTCTCAAACAGGAAATCTCACGAATTGAAGGCGAGACTCGCCGATCAGAAGAACTAGACAGCGAGGCTCAAATCGTTCTGTCCAAGCATCGCGAACTACGCGAGCAACTAAGCACCAGACGACTGCAGTTCATTGATACCGAAACAAGTGGAGAAATAATTCGTGTAACGATAACACCCAATGGGAGTTGTGCTGCTCTCCGAACTGCACTTGCGACAGCATTTGGATTTGATAGTTTCGAGAGCGACCGCGAAACATTATTCGAAAGAATAAGCCCTTCTTCTGACCAGGAATGGGACTGGCAGAGGCTGGACTCCGTCCTTTCAGATTTGATGGCAATTCGTTCTGGTAAAGAACCTGCATGGACCCTCAAAGATCGTCGGTTCTTGAACGCCGTCAAGAAAGCAACTCCAGAAGCAATTGATCGTTTGGCACTTTACCTCCCCCAAGACACGGTTACGGTAGAATACCAGGATCAGAACAGTAAGAAGTGGAAGGACTTATCTCAAGGATCTCCAGGCCAGCAAACAGCTGCATTACTGGCATTCGTTCTTGGGTATGGCTCTGAACCCATCATTTTGGACCAGCCAGAAGATGATCTAGACAATACCCTCATTTATGAACTTCTAGTCAGCCGTTTGCGTGAAGCCAAGTTTGACCGGCAGGTCATTGTCATTACTCACAACCCGAATATCGTAGTACATGGTGATGCCGAATTGCTGATTTCCCTTGCAAGTGTCAGCGGTCGAACAAAAATCACTCGCCAAGGAGGACTGCAGGAAGAGGATGTTCGGGAAGAGATCTGCCGTGTGATGGAAGGCGGCCGCGAAGCATTTGAACGCCGTTATCAACGTATTATGACTTCGGCTGGTGTGTAACCGTGGTAAGCGCTAATGAGTTGTACAGACGTATCTTGCTTGGAGAAGATTCGACGCTGGAACTCAAGAGAGTGCTTTTCTCAGGAAATAAGGTGACGGACCCAAGCAGGAAATCCTTTTCTGACGAACTCGCTGGAATGGCCAATAGCGTCGGTGGCACTATTTTGCTAGGCGTCGACGACAAGACCCGTGATATCATTGGAATTCCAGTGGATCGATTAGATTTGGTAGAGACATGGATTCGGGAAATCTGTAACGATTCGATCAAACCCCCGTTGGATGTGACTATAAGAAAGATCGAATTGCCGTTAAGTTCAGATGGGAGCTCCCCTATCATTCGGATAGATGTGCCCCGTAGTCTGTTTGTACACATGAGTTCCGGTGGCTACTTCACAAGGATTGGGAGTTCGAAACGCGAGATGGCGCCTGAGATTCTTTCCCGTCTATTCCAAGAACGGAGCCAAAGCAGAGTCATCCGATTCGATGAGTCGATAGTCCCTACCTCTTCTCAGGATGACTTGGATGGACCTTTGACTACCCGATTCGTCCGCGGAGGAGACCCCGACGACGACAGCGTGCTGCGAAAGCTTCGGATTGTTGCAGATGATGACGAGGGGGTTGCGCGTCTTACGGTTGCAGGCGTTCTGCTGTGCGTCACCGAACCAATCCAGTGGATGCCCCATGCGTATATTCAAGCCATCAGCTACACCGGTGAACGCTCCGATGTGAACTATCAAAATGACGCTCGAGACTTTATTGGACCTCTTGACTCTCAAGTCATGGAAGCTCTCGGCTTTGTGCGCAGAAATATGTTTGTCGAGGCAGACAAGCAGGTAGCTCGGGTCACCCGTCCTCAATTCAGTGAACGAGCCGTGTTCGAGGCGTTGGTCAATGCGGTCGCCCACCGCGACTATTCGATGGCAGGTGCCCGAATTCGCCTCCACATGTTCCGTAACCGACTAGAGCTATATGTTCCTGGCCCACTAGTCAACACGCTGACGCCCGATAGTCTGCACCTAAGGCAGTACAGCAGGAACGAGCTCGTAGTCTCCTTGCTCTCTCGATGCCCGGTGGACCCATCTGGCCTGCTGGAACGTTCTCACATGATGGAGAAGCGAGGAGACGGTGTCCCAATTATCCTGGAAGAAAGCATCCAATTGTCCGGTCAAACCCCGGAGTACACGTTGATCGATGACAGTGAACTCCGGCTAGTGATCTGGTCTAGCTAGCGACCACTCTCCCATGGAGTTGGATTGCTTCTGGCGTGGAAATGTTCGACCGCCCAACCCCACGTTGCTCTCATTTCATTCAAGACTTGCCCATCTGCATACCATTGACTCACAACTCACGCTTGAACGGTCCTTTAGGGAGCCAATCTACCGGTATCGCCGCCCCCAATTTCCTGAACATTCCAGGCCCAGAGCAGGTCAACCCATACACCCGCAAACCTTCGCCTAGTTGTAATGTCCATAGAGGTTGTGGACGCGTGAGGCGGGTGTGTCTGCGATGGCGGTGTGGTGCCTGTGGAGATTGTAGTTGTGGACCCAGGTCTGGAGTCGGCGTCGGCGGTCGGGTTCTGATCTGAATTTGTAGTTGTAGAGGAACTCGTCTGCGAGGGTCCGGTTGAACCG
>JAJEIJ010000037.1:0-81742 GCA_022827725.1 Acidimicrobiia bacterium | reverse complement strand
ACCGTGGCCGAGAACGTGGCCTTGGGCCTGGGAAAGCCCCTCGGACTGACCAACTTGGCGCCCATCCGGCGCCGCATCAGAGAAGTCTCCGAAGAGTACGGCTTGCACGTCGACCCCGATGCCTATATCTGGCAAATGGCGGTGGGGGAGCGGCAGCGGGCCGAAATCCTCAAGGCGCTGTACCGCAACGTGAAGCTGCTGGTGCTAGACGAGCCCACCGCCGTGCTTACCCCGCCCGAGGTCACCGACCTGTTCGTCACCCTTCGGCAGCTCACCGCCGACGGCCGAGGGCTGGTTTTCATCTCTCACAAGCTGAACGAGGTGATGGAGATCTCCGACGAGATCACCGTGCTGCGTGATGGCCGGGTATCGGGGCGCACCACTCCCGCGGAGTCCAGCCGGGAGTCGCTGGCCATGATGATGGTGGGACGACCAGTGGAGTTCACCCGCACCCTGGCTGAGCAGGAAGCAGGTGATCCCAAACTGGAGGTGAAGAGCCTTCGGGTCCGGGGTGACCGAGACGAGCTGGCGGTACTCGATGTGAACATCGACGTGCGAGCCGGTGAGATCGTGGGCATCGTGGGGGTTTCGGGCAACGGGCAGCGAGAACTGGCCGAGGCCATTGTGGGATTGCGGGAGATCGAGTCGGGTGAAGTCTCTATCGACGGCCAACCGGTGAAGACTCCCACCCCCAAGCAGGTGCGGTCGATGGGCTTGGCCTATGTGCCCGAAGAGCGCATGAAATACGGCAGCATCGGCGACTTCACCGTGGCTGAGAACTTGGTCTTGGTGGACTACGACCAGCCGCCGTACGCACGGGTCGGGCTGTTGAGCCTCAGCTCCATCGAGACTCGCGGCAAGCAGTTGGTGGGTGACTATTCGATTCGCACACCGAACACCGGCACCCTCACCCGCAAGCTGTCAGGGGGCAACATCCAAAAGGTGGTGATTGCTCGGGAGTTCAGCGGCAATGCCGAGATGCTGTTGGTGGCTCAGCCCACCCGGGGCATCGACATCGGCGCGGCCGAGTACATCCACGAACAGCTGCTCACCCAGCGGTCCCAGGGCAAGGCCATCTTGTTGATCAGCGAAGACTTGGACGAGGTGATGGCGTTGTCCGACCGGCTGGTGGTGATGTACGAGGGGTCGGTGATGGGCCGAGTGGACCGGGCCGATGCGACCGTGGAGCAGGTGGGCCTGCTGATGAGCGGTGTAGGCGAGCCGGAGAGCGCAGCAGTAGGCTGACCTCCTCCTGGGAGGTGTCTGAGTACCTGGTGGGCTCCCCCGCCTTCAAAGCGGGTGGGACGGGCGATCCCCGTCCGGCGGGTTCGATTCCCGTCCACCTCCGCAACGCGGGTTGATCAAATCGGATGGGTCAATATGCTCCATCCCTTTTCGGTGCCTGCTCGGCGACCTGCTTTCTTGCGCCCGGTGGCGATGTCGGTTTCGTGCTGGGTTTTCCGCTCGACGCTGCGCAGGTCGTGGACTTCCCAGACTCGATCGTCGCTTAGCAACTCGCTGTCACCAGTCCAAAGTGGCACGTACTCGGCTGGCTGCCCCTTAGATGCCGATCGGGTATTGCTGAGCCACAATCCAGAGCTACGGGAAATCGCTGTTGCTGCGGCAAAGCTGTCGCCGAGGCTCATGTGGTAGCAGTGCTTCAGCAATGCGGCCAGCTTCGCGACCTCCGCGGATGGCTCTTCAATGGTGACAATTTGCTTGAGGCTTTCCACAAATCTCATTGCCACGTTGAAGTCGCGGGCATTGCTTGCCATTGCGCTATAGACCTCAGCGAAGTTCACCGAGCACATCACCGCGTCGGTGGTCTTTCCGGACAACAGCCTGTCCACCTCGCTGGCGGAAGGGTCATTTCCGTCGTAGTACTCGACGACCGGCCATGCGTCGAGCACTACTAACCCTTTAGAACTCAATCAGCATAGTTGCTCTGAGGCTTATCGAGACCCTCGAAAGAGGCTCCCTGCTGGCGCTGTGCTTCAAGGACGTCGGTTGTGCGCGTGCCTGCGCCAGCTCCCCGAAACTTTCGGAATTGCAAATAGGCACGCCGACGCTGCTCTGAATTCTGATCTTTGGTAGAGCCGCGACCGACCATCAACAGATCTTACCGAGCAAAAGGGAGATTCAAACCGCCAATAGGTCGCGGGCGCCGGTGTCGCTGCTGGGGTGGCGGAGTTTGGACATGGCCCTGGCCTCGATTTGGCGGATGCGCTCGCGGGTGAGGTTGAAGTGCTCGCCTACTTCTTCGAGGGTGCGGGGCTCGCCGCGGTCGAGTCCGAAGCGGAGCTTGAGGATTTCCCGCTCACGCTCGTCAAGGGGACCGAGCAGTCGGGTGATCTCTTCGGGCAACAGCGCGGTGGCGGCCACTTCGAAGGGGGACTCGGCAGAGCGGTCCTCCACCACGTCGCCCAACTCGGCGTCTCCGTCTTCCCGCAGCGGCTCGCTCAACGAGAGCGGCTCGGCGGCGAAGCGCAGAGCCTCGGTCACCTTTTCCTCCGAGAGGTCTACCTCAACGGCCAACTCAGCCAGGGTGGCCGGGCGGCCCAGCTTCTTCTCCAGGTTGGCCCGGGCCTTCTGGAGGCGGGCCAGGGTGTCGCCGGCGTGGACCGGCAGGCGAATGGTGCGGCCGGTGTTGGCGATTCCCCGGGTGATGGCCTGGCGGATCCACCAGGTGGCGTAGGTGGAGAACTTGAAACCTTTGCGCCAGTCGAACTTCTCCACCGCGTGCATCAGGCCGAGGTTGCCCTCCTGGATCAGATCCAGCAGAGGCAGGCCGGAGGCCTGGTACTTCTTGGCAATGGACACCACCAGGCGGAGGTTGGACTGCACGAATCGGCGCTCAGCCGCCTCGCCGACTTTGACCTGGCGGCGCAGAATGCGGCGGCGGGCGGGCGAGAGCCGTTCCGAACTGTCGGAATCGCCTTCTTTGTCCTGGTCAAGGAGGGCTTGCGCTTCGTTGCCTTCCTCGATTTTCTGGGCTAGCTCAACCTCGTCGTCTTTGGTGAGCAGCGGGTATTGGCCGATGTCGGTCAGATAGAGGCGGACAAGATCTTCGTCGTCTCGCTCAACACGCTCTTTCGGCACAGTCACACCTTCCCGAAAATCCTTTGGCCCGATAATCCGTGGACTCGATGATCCGTGGGGTTACCGATGCCGCTGTCGAACCGGTCGACGCTGACCGAGCAGAGACACGGACAATGCTTAGCCAATAACGATACCCGCTTCATCGCGGATGCGTCACCAGTGGAGGCCATCTTTTTTCGCGATAGTCGTCAGCAAAGCCGATGATGAGCTCTTCGATGTCTCCACCAGAGGGGATATTGGGGGGATTCCACACTTCCTTGGAGTCATATCGCTCCTCGGCCAAGTCGGCGGCCACCATGCGGGCGGTGCGGATCACAGCTCCGTCGCACACCGGCGACAACTCCTGATCCAATTGTTGGATCACCAAGTCCAACTGGGGCAGGGCTACTTCGTAGAGCGCGGCGACAGCGCCTGTCGGCGCCTCATCCTCGATGTAGCCCAACAAGTGCTCCCATGATTGTGTGGGACAGCCAATCCGATCAGTTCCGGCCAGTGCCGGCGAGTCAGGCAGCAGGTTCTTCCACCACTGGGCGTGCTGTCCATGACGACGGCTGGAGCGGGCCAGAAGTGCCCGGGTGCGGGCGTCCAGAGACTCGCCTTCGGCCGATTCAACGGCCAGGTGGCCTTCGATCTCGAACAGCCGCTCAGAAATCCAGGCCAAACCGCCGCAGGCGTCGGCCGACTGCTCGATGTCCATCCTCAGTCCCCACCCCGGTAGCGACTAAAGCACCTAGCTCGCGTTTCTTGGAGTCCGATAGCCATCAGTCCCCACCCCGGTAGCGGTTGGTGATGGGCAAGCGGCGGTCGCGGCCGAAGGCCTTGGCGGTGATGCGCACCCCGGGGGGGTTCTGGCGGCGCTTGTACTCGGCACGGTCCACCAAGCCGGTGATACGGGTCACCAACTCGGGGTCGTAGCCCTGGCCGCACAGGTCGGCGGGGGTGAGGTCGCCCTCCACATAGGCCTCCAACAGCGGATCCAGCACGTCGTAGGGGGGCAGGCTCTGGTCGTCTCGCTGGTCGGGGCGAAGCTCGGCCGATGGCGGTTTGACCAGCACATTCTCGGGGATCAAGTCGCGACCGGCCCGCTGGTTGCGGTAGCGGGCGAAGGCGTACACCTGGAGCTTCCACAGGTCTTTGATCACGGCATAGGCCCCAGCGGTGTCGCCGTACAGGGTGGAGTAGCCCACCGCGCTCTCGCTCTTGTTCCCGGTGGTCAAGATGAGCCAGCCGAACTTGTTGGACAAGGCCATGAGCAGCGTCCCCCGAATGCGGGACTGCACGTTCTCCTCGGCCAGGTCGGGGTCGAGCCCGTCGAACGACGGCGCCAGCATGTTCAGGAAGGCCTTATGGCCGGGCTCCACTGGTATGACCCGATGGTCGATGCCCAGGTTCCGGCACAGTGCCTCGGCGTCGGCCACCGAGTGATCGCTGGAATAGCGAGAGGGCATCAACACGCCGTGCACATGGTCGGCACCCAGAGCGTCGGTGGCGATGGCGGCCACCAGCGAGGAGTCGATTCCCCCCGACACTCCGATACCCACATCGGTGAAGCCGTTCTTGTGCACATAGTCCCGGGTGGCCAGCACGAGGGCCTCGTACTGCTCGTCGAGCTCGTCCAATCCAGGATCCACCTTGTTGATCTCCTGGGGAATGGCCGGCGGGGACGACAGTTCAGGCCGGTCGGCCACTTCTACTTCGGCGATCAGCAGATGCTCTCGGAAGGGGGGTGCCTGGGCAATGACGCGACCGTCGGCGTCCAGCATCAGCGATGCACCGTCGAAGACCAGCTCGTCTTGACCTCCCACCAAGTTGGCATAGGCGACGGCGCACCCCGTCTCCGAGACCCGCTGGCGGAGGACCCCCAAACGTTGGTCCAGCTTGCCCACGTGATAGGGCGAGGCGTTCAGATTGAAGATGACCTCGGCACCGGCTGCGGCCATCTGGCTCATCGGACCCCCCGACACCCACGCGTCCTCGCAGATCGACACGCCGACGGTGACGCCGGCCACGTCGTGCAGCACGGGATCGCCAGTGCCGGGGAGGAAGTAACGGCGCTCATCGAACACCCCGTAGTTGGGCAGCTCCCGCTTGTGGTAGACGCCCTCAAGTCGGCCATTGGCTGCGACGCCAGCTGCGTTCTGGCACCCATCGGCACCATCTACAAATCCCACCACCGCGGCACACGATTCCGACTGGGCCGCAATATGCTCCATCGCATCACGGCTGTCCTGCACAAATCGCCGCTTGAGCACCAAGTCCTCCGGGGGATACCCGGTGATCGCTAGCTCTGGGAATACCGCAGCATTACACCCGGCTTCCTCGGCGGCAGCCAGCGCAGAGAGAATCCGCTTGGTGTTGGCGTCGATATCGCCAACCACTGAGTTGATCTGGCACAGGGCTACCCGCAGCTTGGCCACGAGAACAGGCTAGAAGGGCCGCAGCCCGAACACAGATTGGAGCGGTTGGGGTGTCCGGTTAGACGGAGTAGTACATCTCGTACTCGAGGGGATGGGGCCGCAAGTTGACGGCGTCCACCTCCTCTTGTTTGACCTCGATGTACGACTCGATTAGCGCGGTGTTGAACACATCACCAGCTAGCAAGAAGTCGTGATCGGCCTCTAGTGCGTTGAGCGCTTCGCCCAGCGAACCGGGCACCGTCTCGATGCCGGCGGCCTCTTCAGGCGGCAGGTCGTAGATGTTCTTGTCCAACGGGTCACCCGGATCCATCTGGTTCTGGATCCCGTCGATACCGGCCATCAGCATGGCGGCGAACGCCAGATAGGGATTGGCACTGGGGTCGGGGCAGCGGAACTCCAGGCGCTTGGCCTTGGGGTTGTCGGAGATCAGCGGGATGCGGATGGCTGCCGAGCGGTTCCGCTGGGAGTAGGCCAGGTTCACCGGAGCCTCGTAGCCCGGCACCAAACGCTTGTAGGAGTTGGTGGTGGGGGCGGCGAAGGCCAGGATCGCGGGAGCGTGGGCCAGCAGTCCGCCGATGTACCAGAGGGAGATGTCGGACAGGCCGGCATAGCCCCGCTCGTCGTACATCAGCGTGTCGCCGTCTCTCCACAGCGATTGATGGGTGTGCATCCCCGAGCCGTTGTCGCCGTAGATCGGCTTGGGCATGAACGTGACGGTGCGGCCGTGCTCGCGGGCCACGTTCTTCACCACGTACTTGTAGAGCTGGACCTTGTCGGCCATCGCCAGCATCTCGTCGAACACCATGTCGATCTCAGCCTGGCCGGCGGTGCCCACCTCGTGGTGCTGGACCTCGATGGGGATCCCCACCGACTCCAAGGCCACCACCATCTCCGAGCGCAGGTCTTGGAAGGTGTCCAGGGGCGACAGCGGAAAATACCCCCCTTTGTAGGGGATGCGGTGGCCAGGGCTGGGGGCGCCATTGACCGAGGGGCGGCCGCTCTCGAAGATGCCCTCGGCCGAGCGGACCTGATAGCCGGCCACATCGGGCTGATTCTGGAAGGCCACGCTGTCGAAGATGAAGAACTCGGCTTCCGGGCCGAAGTAGGCGGCGTCAGCGATGCCGGTGCTGGCCAGATAGGACAGGGAGCGGCGCACTACGCCACGCGGGTCCTTGCCGTACATCTCTCCGGTGACCGGATCCTTCACGTCGCACAGCAGCACCAGCGTCTTCCGCTTCATGAACGGGTCGAAGATCGCGGAGTCGGGATCGGGGATGAGGAGCATGTCGGAGGCGTCGATGGTCTGAAAACCGCTCACCGAAGAGCCGTCGAATCCGAGACCCTCCTCAAATACTGCTTCGGTCAGCTCGCGGATGGGCAGCGAGAAGTGGTGCTGCACACCGGGAACGTCGGTGAAGCGCATGTCCACGAACTCCGCTCCCTCAGATGCGGCTAGAGCAATGACTTCTTGGGGAGTTGACACAGTGGGTTCCTCCTTGTTTCGCGCCCTTACTTTCCCACAAGCGACAAGGGCACTTCGCATCGTGCCAAAGCCGAGTTTCCAAAGATTTTCTCGATTGTGAAAGCTCTGTGAACGTCACCAATGGGCTGGCGTTGAAGGCGGGTGACGGGGCACTCTGGTGGTCTCCTATGGAACCGCAAAAGGACTATGTGCTTCGCACCGTGGAGGAGCGGGGGGTGCGCCTCATCCGGCTCTGGTTCACCGATGTGCTGGGCCAGCTCAAGTCGGTGGCCATCTCCCCGGCGGAGTTGGCCGACGCCTTCGACGAGGGACTGCAGTTCGACGGCTCGGCCATCGACGGCTTCTCCCGGGTGCAGGAGAGCGATGTGCTGGCCGTACCCGACGCGTCCACATTCGAGCTGCTGCCGTGGGCCGACCCCGAAGAGCCCTCCGGACGCGTGTTCTGCGACATCCGCAACCCCGACGGCACCCCCTTTGAGGGCGATCCCCGCTGGGTGATGCGCCGCAGCCTGGCCAAGGCGGCCGAGATGGGCTACACGTTCTACACCGCTCCCGAAGTGGAGTTCTTCTACTTCCGGCATGGCGATCCCGACCAGCCGCTGACGCCGCTGGACAACGCCTCCTACTTCGATTTAACCACCGCGGATGTGGCCAGCCCGCTGCGCAAACGCACCATCACCATGTTGGAGGCCATGGGCATCCCGGTGGAGTACTCCTTCCACGAGGACAGCCCCAGCCAGCACGAGATCGACCTGCGCTACACCGAGGCGCTGAGCATGGCCGACAACGTGATGACACTGAGGCTGGTGGTGCGCAAGCTGGCGCTCGACCGGGATCTGCACGCCACCTTCATGCCCAAGCCGCTCAACGGCGTACAGGGATCGGGCATGCACACCCACATGTCGCTGTTCGAGAACGACGTCAACGCCTTCCACGACGCCGGAGACGACTACGGCCTGTCGAAGACGGCCAAGGCCTTTATCGCCGGCCTGCTGCACCACGCCCGGGAGATCACCGCGGTCACCAACCAGCTGGTGAACAGCTACAAGCGGCTGGTGGCCGGCGATGAGGCGCCCACCTTCGTGTCTTGGGCCCGCAACAACCGCTCGGCGCTGGTGCGGGTGCCGGTGGTGAAGCCGGGCAAGGAATCGTCCACTCGAATCGAATACCGGGCGCTCGACTCGGCGGCGAACCCCTATTTGGCGTTCTCCGCGGTGTTGGCCGCCGGCTTGAAAGGAGTGCAGGAGGGCTATGAGCTGCCTCCTGAGGCAGCAGCCGACCTCTACACCATGACCAGGGGCCAAGCTCGGACCAAGGGTTTCGAGGAGCTGCCCATGTCGCTGTCGGAGGCCTTGGACGTGCTGGAGGAATCGCCGCTGATGGTTGACGTGTTGGGTGAGCACATCCACGAGTGGTTCTTGCGCAACAAGCGGGCCGAATTCGCCGAGTACCGCCGGGAGGTCACGCCCTTCGAGCTTCGCCGGTACTTGAACACCTGGTAGTTGCTGTGACTGAGCCGCTGCTCGTTTTTCCCGATCCGCCGCCGCCGGAGCTGGTGCGCACGCTGGACTTGGGGGGCTACAACTGGAAAGCGGTGGGCAGCGCCCAAGAGCCGGAGGGCCGGTGGCTGGGCGCGGTGGTGGCGGTGGATGAGAACCCCGAAGACGCGTTCGGATTCTGTCGTTCACTGAACCGAAGGGGCTTGGACATCCCGGTGCTGCTGCTTATCTCCGGTGCTCGTCTAGACGAACTGGAGATGCGCGACGACCTCTACACCGACTTCTGCCTCACACCATTCCACCAGCGGGAATTGGAAGCCCGGCTGGCCCACCTGGTGTGGCGATCGGGCACCGCGCTGCGCCCGGAGCTCATCGAATACGGGCCGCTGGTGCTGAACGTGGAGACCTATCAGGCCACCATCACCGGCCGGCCGCTCGACCTCACCTACATGGAGTACGAATTGCTGAAGTTCCTGGCCAGTTCGCCCGGCAAGGTATTCACCCGCGAGACGCTGCTCAGCCGAGTGTGGGGCTACGACTACTTCGGCGGCGCCCGCACCGTGGATGTCCACGTCCGCCGTCTGCGGGCCAAGCTGGGCGAAGAGCACGCCGGCCTCATCACCACTGTGCGGTCTGTCGGCTACCGCTTCGGCCTCTCCCGCTGGGAGCGGTAACCGCTCAGCCGGAGTAGGCCCAGAGTTCGATTTCCACGAGGGCGCCGAGGGGGAGGGCGGCGACGCCTACGGCGGAGCGGGCGGGGCGGTTGTCGCCGAAGCACTCGATGTAGGCCTGGTTCATGGCGCCGAAGTCGTCCATGTGCAGCAGGAACACTGTGGCCTTCACCACGTCGTCGAGCGTGGCCCCCTCGGTGGCCAGCACCGCCTCGGCATTGGCCACCGCTTGGCGGAATTGCGCGATGAGCCCACCGGGCACCAGCGATCCGTCGGCGATACCGATCTGACCGGAGCAGATGAGAAAATCACCGGCGCGAACGATGGGGGAATACGGTCCGACTGGGGTGCTCATGTCTGAGAAGAATACGGGCCTTGAGGGGTGGTCGTGTCTGAGAAGAATACGGATCTTCAGGAGTGCTCATAGCATGGGACCATATGGAAGCTGAAGGCCGAGATCAGCCGGACCAGGACATCGATCACCTGATTGCCACCAGTCCATGGCCGGAGGATGCCCGCTCCCTCATCGACGACCTCGGCATCACCGACGAGCGCCGGGCCCGGGCCGCGGCCATGCTGGCCGGAGCTTCTCGCAGCATGAGCAAGGCGGTGCGGCGCGATCCCAGTCTGCTCGGAGTGCTCGACCCGCCCGCCGACTTCGCCACCGAGAAAATCTCGCTGACCGCCCCCGACGACGAAGATGCCCTCGACGGCCTGCGGCGGTGGAAGCGGCGCCAGCTTCTGCGTATCGCGCTGCGCGATCTGCTGGGCGAGGCCGACCTGGCCACCGTGGGCCGGGAATTATCGCTGTTGGCCGACGCTTGTTTCGTCCGTGCCTTGGAGATCGCCGACGAAGGACCGCCGTTGGCCATCATCGGGATGGGCAAGCTGGGCGGCAACGAGCTGAACTACGCCAGCGATGTCGACATCGTCTTCGCCCACGAGGGCGACTCCACCGCAGCCGCCCGTCGAGCCCGGAAAGTGCTGGACATCCTCACCGCGTTCACCCCCGAGGGGCAGGTGTACCGGGTGGACATCGAGTTGCGGCCCGAAGGAGGCGCTGGAGCGCTGAGCCGCACCCCGGAGGCGTTCGGAACCTACTTCGATCGCTGGGCAGTGCCCTGGGAGCGCCAGGCCTACATCAAGACTCGGCTGTCAGCCGGCGATCCTGAATTGGGCAACGCCTTTTTCGACGCCATCAAGCCAGGGGTGTGGGGCGAGAACCTCGAAGCCGACACGGTGCCCCACTTGCGAGCCCTGAAACTGCGGGTGGAGGAGTCGGCCAAGCTGAAGGGCGACCGGGAGCTCAAGAAGGGCCCTGGGGGTCTGCGAGACATCGAGTTCACCGTGCAGCTCCTGCAGTTGATTCACGGCCGCACCGATCCCACCATCCGCTCCCCCAACACCCTCACTGCCCTTCGGCAGCTGAGTTGGGGGGAGTACATCGACCAGGCCGACGCCGTCCACTTCACCACCGCCTATATCCATCTGCGCACGGTGGAGCACCGCGTGCAGCTCCGCGACGAGCGCCAGACCCATGAACTGCCCACCGCCGATGCCGACCGGGAATGGGCGGCCCGAGCATCCGGATTCGAAAGCTTGGAGGCATTCCAGGACTCCCACACCCGCCATCAGACCTCGGTTCGGGAGATCCACCAGCGGATCTTCTACCGTCAAACCCTCGACCGGATGCACGAGACCGGACTGGTGAGCGAGCTGCTTCCCGCTCACCTCGGGCAGCTGGGTTTCGCCGATCCCGATCGGGCCGCCGCCACCATCGAGCGCCTTACCGAGAACCTCGGCCGTCGGGCCAACGTGATGCAACAGGTTCTGGTCATCATGGTGGAGGCTCTGGCCACTACCCCCGATCCCGACCTAGGACTCGTCCGCCTGGCCTGGCTCTTAGACGGCTCCTTCCGAGTCGGCACCATTCTCCCGGTCTTGCGCGACTCCCCCATTGCCATCAGCGACATCGCCCGATTGCTGGGTTCCAGCCGGGTGGCGGCGGGATGGATGCGCAACCACCCGGAGTTCGCCCGCTCGCTGATGAACCCCGAGGAGCTGGCCCATGCCCGCACTGCGGAGGCCCTGGTTGCCGAGGCCACCGAAGCCATGCAGTCAGCCGCTGGCGATCACGACCTCCAGATGGCCGAGCTGCGGCGGTTCGTGCGGCGCGAGCAGCTTCGGGTGGCGGCCCGAGACATCCTGGGGCTGGCCTCGATCATCGAGATTCCCCAGGAGCTGACCCTTATCGCCGACGCCGCGGTGGCGGCCGCCGTTGACTCGCTGGCCCCAGAGGTGCCCTTCGCCGTGATCGGAATGGGGCGCTATGGGGGCCTTGACCTTTCCTATGCCTCTGATCTGGATGTGATCTTCGTGTACGAGGGGGCGGGCTCTGATGATGCCAGGGCGGCCAACCGCACCGCCCGGGGCCTGCTCAAAGAGATCGGGGCTCAAACCGCCGAAGGCCGAGCCTGGGAGATTGACGCTCGGTTGCGCCCTGAGGGCGAAAACGGACAGCTCGCCCGATCGCTGGAGGGGTACCAGCGGTACTACGAGGAGCGGGGTCAGCTATGGGAGCGCCAGTCTCTGCTGAAGCGCCGCTTCGTGGCGGGAGACGCCGATTTGGGAAACCGATTTCTCCAGTTGGCCGACAAGTGGTGCTATCAGCCCGAGTTCAGCGAGGCCGAGGCTGAAGAGATCCGAGTGATGAAGCGCCGCATCGAAGCTGAGCGCCTGGGCACCGGCAGCAAGGCCCGGGATGTGAAGCTCGGCGCGGGCGGGCTCAGCGACATCGAGTTCACCGTGCAGCTCATGCAGCTTCAGCACGGATTCGGAAGGACTTCGATCCGCGACAATCGCACGCTGCCGGCGCTGGCCGGGTTGTCGGAACACAACCTGCTGGACATCGGCGACCGGGCCACCCTGGATGTGGGCTATCGCTTCTGCCAGCGGTTCCGCAACGCCCGCTACCACCTCTCAGGACTGTCGTCGGACGTGTTCCCCGACGACGACCACGAGGAGCTGTTGCTGGCCCGACGACTCGGCTATCCCAGCAACCGGGACTTGGAAGCCGACTACCAGGAGATCACCGACGCCGTTCGAGAAGTGACCGACCGGCTGCTCTACGGAGAGTCTGACTGAGCATCCAGCCGACCGGTTGGCCAGTCGGGGGGATGGCCGGCGGCCCGCCAGGTGGCTGCGGCCACGGCGGCGAACACGGCGTCGGAGCAGTTGACCGGCGGGCCGTCGGACGGCTCGATCTCCACCTCCACCGGGGGCATCCGAGATGCGGGCACGACGCCGAAAGAGCGGATAGTGAGGTCGTGGACCTCGCCGTCGGGGCCGACGGTGAGCGCCTCGGAGGTCACCCAGCTATAGGCCATATGCGCGGCGCCGATGCAATAGGAGCGCAGCACGACCTCATCCAGCGGGTCACCGCCGTGTACCTGAATCCGCAGGCTGCCTCCGTGCCATTCGGCTCGGGCCGAGCCCCCGCCCGGAAAGGTGATCGGCTGAAAGCCGTCGCCCAACGCGCTCAGCGCTACGGCGGCCTCAACCCACCCTGCACCCCGAATGGCGACCGAGGTGGGAGGTCCGGCGATGTCCACTTCTTCTACCGTCAGGGCAGAGGAAACCGACGCGACGGCATCGGCCACCCCCGGCGTGCGCACTACCCGAACCACCCCTTGGCCACCGGCGTTGACCCCAATGGCCACCGGCGGGCGTTTGGGGCCGTGCCGCACGGTGTCCTCACGAGACCACAGCACCCGCACCGGACGGCCATGCTCATCGGCCAACCGTCGGGCCACCTCCGGCAGCGGAGACGCAAGCTTGGCGCCGAATGCGCCGCCGTTGGCCAGTGGGCTCGCCGGTTCGCCGCCGGGTACACACCACGAAGCGTCGGTTTCCAGATAGGCGGGCTCCACCCACGAGGTCCGAAGGCGCACTGCCCAGTCGCCTTCCGGGAATTCCAACGGCATAGGCAGCTCTGTCGGTGTGCGTCGGCCCTGCACTTTTCCCGCTGCGGACCGGGCTTCGGCCACCGTCTCTCCCAGCACCCAACCGCCTCGGCCATCGGACAGCGCCACCAGCGCCCCGTTGGGCCCGGTGTCGTCGGCAAAGCCACCCTCTCCCAAGGCCACCTCCGGCCCCACGGCCTGGGCAACGCCGCCCTCGATCTCTGCTCGTCGGGCCGCCGCGGCCCAATCCCGACCGGGGGCAGCGCCACCAAAGTGCTCCCACGCCTCCAAGATGGTCTGCCATCCCGTGCAGCGACACAGATGGGCCGCGAGCGCGGTGGCCGCAGATGAGCGGGGGCGATCCTGGTCCAGTCGGGCATCCAGACCGGCGAGGCGCATAATGATGCCGGGAGTGCAGAAGCCGCATTGGCTGGCGCCGGCCGCGCAAAACGCCTCCCCCCAAGCGGCGCAGGTGTCGGAAGGCAGCCCGGCCAGGGTGGTGATCGCCCGTCCGGCCACCCGGCGGGCGGGGGTCACGCAAGACACTCGAGGCTTCCCGTCAACCCACACGGTGCAGCAACCGCATTGTCCTTGCGGGCTGCATCCGTCTTTCACCGTGCGGATGCCAAGCCGGTCGCGCAACACCTCCATGAGCGAAGCGCCATCGGCGGGTACCTCGATTCGGCGGCCGTCTACGGCGAATTCCAATGCGGCCGCCATGCGCGGCGATGGGGGTTAGCTGAAGCTCTGGCCGCAGCCGCAGGTGCGCTGGGCATTGGGGTTGGTGATGGAAAACCCAGCGTCGGTCAGGCCGTCTTTGTAGTCGAGAACCGCACCTTCCAGCAGAGCTGCGCTGGAGGAGTCGACCACTACCTTGACGTCGCCGAAGAGAACTTCTTGGTCTTCAGCGCCGACATCGGCGTCGAAGTACATCTCATAGCTGAACCCAGAGCAACCGCCAGGGCGAACTGCCACCCGCAGGGCCAGCTCTTCGTCGTCGGCCTGCTCCTGGCGAACCAAGTCTCCGACCTTGCTGGTTGCTGTGTCTGTGAGCGTGATCACAAAGCTCTCCCTATTCGGTGCTGCGAAGCACACTCAGTCTACCCGCAGGCTTGGGAAACTTACATACCCGATAGCATGACCAGGGTGAGCGACGGCGCAGTCGCGGCTTTGCCGACGATTGATGATGTGATGAATGTCCTGCGCGGGGTTATCGACCCTGAATTGGGCAGCGACATTGTTGAACTGGGCATGGCGCGAGGCGCGGTGGTCAATCCCGACGGCCTCGTCGAGGTGACGGTGGCGCTCACCACCGCGGGATGCCCGCTGCGGGCCCAGATCCAGCGAGATGTCCGCAGCCGGGTGGGTGGGTTGCCCGGCGTGGAGAAGGTCAAGATCCACTGGAGCGAGCTGACCCAGGAGGAGAAGGCCGCGGCCATGGCCAAAGCCCGCTTCAACGTGGCCCAGAACGCTCCCGACACCGCGGTGCCCCCCACCGCCAAAGTGGTGATGGTGGCATCGGGCAAAGGCGGGGTGGGCAAATCCACCGTGACGGTGAATCTGGCTGCCGAACTGGCCCGCCGAGGCATGCGGGTCGGGGTGATGGACGCCGATATCTGGGGCTACTCGGTGCCCCGAATGCTGGGAGTGGAAGGCCGTTTGGCGGGGGCCGAAGACGAGAAGAAGATCGTTCCCAACGAGAAACAAGTGGGCGATGGCACCCTGGAAGTGGTGTCGATGGGCTTCCTTGTCGACCGAGAGGAGACCGCGCTGATGTGGCGGGGCCTCATTCTGAACCGGGCGGTCCAGCATTTTCTCGAGGACGTGCGCTGGGGTCCGGTGGACTATCTGCTGATCGACATGCCGCCGGGCACTGGCGATGTGCAGATGGGTATCGCCAAAATGCTCCCTCAAGCCGAGATGGTGGTGGTGACCACCCCGGCTCGCAGTGCCCAGAAGGTGGCTACCCGGGTGGCCTCAATGGGGCGTTCCAACTATCTCCGGATCGCCGGGGTGATCGAGAACATGAGCGCGTTCGTGGCTCCCGATGGGGCGTCGTACGAGATTTTCGGCCAAGGAGGTGGACAAGAGCTCGCCGACGAACTCGGCGTGCCCCTGCTCGGTCAGGTGCCCATCGACGGTGCCGTGGCCCCTGGCGGGGACGAGGGGGCGCCGGTGGTGCTGGAAGACGCCCCTGGTCCCGCGGGTGATGCGTTGCGAACCATTGCCGATCGGCTGTTGGAAGAGATCCCCCCGGTGGATATGGCCTCTTGTACCGCTCGGATTTTCGAGGCCGCTGAAGAGGCCCTGGCCAAACTCGACATCGTCTCGTCGTAGGACTCAGCAAAGGAACTCGCCGTGGTCGTCTGGTTGGTGCTCCTGTTCATTGCGGTGCCACTGGTGGAGCTGTATGTGATTGTGGAGACCGCCCGAAGCATCGGAACGCTGGAGACCATCGGCCTGTTGATCGTAGTGAGCGTGGTGGGGGCGTGGATGGTGAAGGCCCAGGGGCTGGCGGTGCTCTGGCGGGTCAGGAGCAAGCTGGCCGAGGGCGTGATGCCCGGCCGGGAGTTGGTGGACGGTGCCTTGGTGCTGCTGGCTGGGGCACTCATGCTCACCCCTGGATTCGTGACCGACGCGGTGGGCCTGCTCTTGTTGTTCCCCCCCACCCGAATGGCGATCCGCCCGTTCATCATCCGCCGTTTTCGCCATCGCGTGACCTACATCGGTCCCGAGGGCACTCGGCCGGGAACCATCCACGACACCGATCTGGCCGATGGGGATTGACCGGCTACAGATGACGGCATACCGCTAGCGCCATACGCTGAGACCCGTGAGACCCCCTTCGGTGGATGCCCTGGCCCGGTCTTTGACCGACACCGGGCTTCCCCATCCCCTGCTGGTGGACGCCGCTCGGGCGGCTATCGCCGACGGCGACGTAGAAGGAGTGGAGGAGCGGGCCCGTGCCCACGCTCACGCCGCGGCTCGGTCGCTGCTTCAGCCCGTGGTGAACGCCACCGGGGTCCTGTTGCACACCAACCTGGGACGGGCGCCGCTGGCCATCGCCGCCGAAGCGGCCTATACCAACCTGGAACTGGATCTGTCCTCGGGCCGAAGGGGATCCCGCCACGCCCGTGCCGCGGCGCTGCTCGCCCGGCTGTGCGGCGCCGACGACGCCATCGTGGTGAACAATGGGGCGTCGGCAGTGCTGTTGGTGCTGGCCGCGTTAGCCGCCGGACGAGGAGCGGCGGTGTCGCGGGGCGAGTTGGTGGAGATCGGCGGCGGGTTCCGGGTTCCAGAGGTCATGGAGCAGTCGGGGGCGCGGCTTGTGGAGGTGGGTACCACCAACCGCACTCGCATGGCCGACTTCGCATCGGCCGTGGAGAATCCGGCCAACGACACCGCGCTCGCTCTCAAGGTGCACCAGTCGAACTACCGCATCGTGGGGTTCACCGAACATGTGACCGTGGCCGAGATGGCCTCTCTCTCCATCCCGGTGGTGGCCGACATAGGATCGGGATTGGTGGATGCCGCCTGCCCGTGGCTGGCCGACGGCCCCCCGGCGTGGCTGGCCGGCGAGCCCGCGGCCCGCCAGACCCTGGCCGACGGGGCGGCGCTGGTGGTTTTTTCCGGCGACAAGCTGTTCGGCGGTCCCCAAGCCGGGATTATCGCCGGGCGAGCCGACCTGGTGAGCCAATGCGCTCGACACCCCCTGGCCCGAGCGCTGCGACCGGGAAGCCTGGTGCTGAACGCCCTCCAACAGGTGGCCTTGGCCTATCTGCGGCGAGACGGACAGGCCATCGAATTCTGGCGAATGGCATCGCTGACCACCGCCGAGCTGGAACGCCGGGCCCATGCGGTGGTGGCCGAGTCGGGGGCGGGCGAGGTGGCCGAGATGGCGTCAGTGCCCGGCGGCGGCACGCTTCCCGGCACCGAGATCGACTCGCTCGGTGTGGTGTTGGACGGCGATCACTCGGCTCCCCTGCGCGCCGGGTCACCTCCCATCATCGCCCGAGTGAGCGACCACCGCACTTGGCTCGACCTGAGGACGGTGGCTCCTGACGACGACCAGCACGTGATCGCCGTTCTGAAAGCCCTTGGGTGAGCATCACCATCTCCACCGCCGGCCATGTGGACCACGGGAAGTCCACGCTGGTGGAGGCGCTCACCGGGGTTGACCCCGACCGGTTTGCCGAGGAGAAGGCTCGAGGGTTGACCATCGACCTGGGCTTCGGCTCCGCGCCGCTGCCTTCGGGCCGGTCGGTATCGATCATCGACGTTCCCGGCCATGAGCGGTTCATCCGCAACATGCTGGCCGGGGTGGGCGCAGTGGATGCCTGCCTGTTTGTGATCGCGGCCAACGAAGGGTGGATGCCCCAGTCGGAGGAGCACCTCCGCATCCTGGAACTGCTGGGGGTGTCGCACGGATTGATTGCCCTGACCAAGGTGGGATTGTGCGATCCCGACATCGCCGAACTGGCTCGTTTGGAGGTGGAAGAGCGAGTCGAGGACACATTCTTGGCCGGTGCTCCGGTGGTGGAAACCGACGTGGTGGATGGTTTGGGCGTTGATGAGCTCCGCGCCGAGTTGGACGATTTGGTGGATCGAACCCCCGCGGCTGCCGACCAGCGCCGTCCCCGGCTGTGGGTAGATCGGGCGTTCGCCGCCCGAGGGGCAGGCACGGTGGTGACCGGCACCCTCACCGGCGGGCAAATCCGGGTGGACGACGAGTTGGAACTGCGGCCCAAGGGCGCGGCGGTGCGGATCCGGGCGTTGCAGAGCCACCACAGCCAGCGCACCAAAATCGGTCCGGGCAACCGGGTGGCGGTCAACTTGTCGGGCGTCGGCCACCAAGAGGTCGCCCGTGGCGATGTGCTCGTCCGGGCCGGTCAGTGGCATCTCACCAATCGGTTCGACGCCTCTTTGACGGTGTTGAGCACTCTGGACCACGAAGTATCCCGTCGAGGGGCCCACGCCGTTTATGTGGGCGCGTGCGAGCTGCCGGCCCGAATGCGCATCCTCGGGCTTGAGGCGCTGTCGCCGGGCGAAACCGGACTGGTGCGGCTGCATCTCCCCCGCCGGCTGCCGCTTCTACCCGGAGACCGCTTCGTCTTGCGGGAGAGCGGCCGGGCCGAGACCATCGGGGGCGGCACCGTTCTCGATGTCGACCCGGTGCTACCTGCTTCGAAGGCCAAGCCCGACCTGTCTGTTGACCGAGTGGTGGCCGAGCGGGGATGGGTGGAGGCTGATCAACTGACTCTGCTTACCGGGCAGCGGCGAGAACCCGATGTCGGCCGGTGGGTGGTGAGCGCGACCGTGCTGGAGGATGCTCAGACTCGGCTTCGGAACGCGGTGAAAGACGCTGGTCCGCTTGGGTTGGACATCGCCGGATTGGACGAACGAGATCGAGCGGTGCTCAGTCTCATGGTGGACGTGGCGGCCGAGGGAGGCCGAGTTCGCCTCGTCGGCCAGTCGGACCCGTTCGAGAATCACCGGTACACCGCGGCACTGGAGGCGGCGCCGTTCACCCCACCCGACCCCGAAGCCGTGGGCGTGGACCGAAGCGAGGTGCGGGAGTTGGTGAAGCGAGGCTTGATCGTGGAGCAAGATGGGGTGTTCTTTGCCGCCGCAGCAGTGGAGGGGGCTCAATCGGTGCTGGCCGAGATGTTGGCATCCCAGCCCGATGGAGTCACGGTGGCTGAGGTGCGAGAACGCTTGGCCACCACGCGCAAGTACGCTCTGCCGCTGCTGGCGTGGATGGACGGGCATGGCGCGACCCGCCGAAGAGGTGATGTGAGAATCGCCGGCCCCCGCCTATGAGGATGGGATCAGATCAACGGTGTGATCAGTTCCGGCGGCCGTTGAGGATCTCCCGGCGCTCCAACTCGTTCAGGCCGCCCCAGATGCCGTGTTGCTCGCGAATTTCCAGGGCATATTCGCGACATTCGTCAATGACACTGCATTCCTCGCAGATGGCCTTCGCCCGACCTTCCCGCTCGAGCTTCTCTTCTTTGCGCTCAAAAGAGGGGGGCGGGAAGAACACAGCCGCGTGCGGTCCACGACAGGCTGCCTTGACTTGCCAGGCCCTCTCACTGGTAACAGCGCTCACTCTTGCCTACCCCCTTTTGGCGGACCTTATAGGCGAAGTTGGCCGCGCACAAGATGAGGACAAAGCAATCGAAGATCACTTTTGGCTGATTTTCGGGGTTCAGGACGGCCCGGAGTCCTTTCGGCGGGGCTCTCGGTAGTCACGGGCGGCGCCCTCCAAAGGCTCCACTTCCAGCCACAAACCGTCAATTTCAGCCACTCTGACCTCGTCACCAGCGGTTACCGGCGTCGCCCGGTTGGCTCGAGCCCGCCACAGGGCACCGCGAATTCGCACCACCCCGTCGGGGGAGACGTCTTCGACGACCTCTCCCCGTTCACCGATCATCCATTCCCGGCCAATGGTGGGCGTGGAAAAGCGGGTGCGCACCATCGACGGCATCCCCGAGAACATGGCCACCGCCACCGCCCCGGTCATCACCACCATGGGAATCCACGACATGGACACGCCGTCGTAGAGCCACCATGTTCCCGCCGCGAACATGACCAGTCCAGCGCCGGTCCAAAACCGGGGAACCGAGGTTTGGATGTCGATGCCGAACGCCACCATCGATAACCCCAACAGGACCAATGCCCAAGTGTTGTGGGGCAGCACGGAGAGTCCGTAGCCGGCCAGGATGAACAGCACTGCGCCCACGACTCCGGCAACTCCGATGCCCGCGGTGAAGAACTCGAACAGCATCAGGCCCATGCCGATGCTCAGCAGCAGATAGGCCACCGGGGGACTGGCCACGGTGTGGAACAACTGGTGGGCGAGCGACAAACCTCGGAACTGAACCTGGGTAATCGGCTCCAGACGAGGCTGACCGTCCACATTGACCAAGTTGGACACGAAGCCGAGATGGTCGAGGTCAACCAGGAAGTCGCCGATGAGCGGTGCCACGCACTGTTCTTCTTGAGGGGGAACCCGCACGGTTTGGGGATCGAAGGGGATGCCAGCCTCGTTGTACCGATCTCGAAGATCGTCGATGGTGAGGGGCTCACAGGCGATCACCCCCTCGGAGATGAGCTGTCGCCAACCGAGTTTCTGGTCTCGGATCAGGTCTTGGTTGGCCCAGGCGACGGGATAGTCGGCCAGCATCGGAAGCGGGGGGCCAAGATCACCCACGCCGGTGCCGGGGGCTATGCCCACCTCATCGGCAGTAGCGAAGAGCTGGGCGACTCTGCCTTCCAGAGAAGCACCGTTCGGGCCGACCCAAACCGCGATTGGCACCGGCGAGGTGGCAATGGCATCAGCCAGTTCGCTCAGGCGCTCGTCAGAAACCACCGAGCGATTGCTGTCGACTCTGAAAACCAGAAGAGTGGCACCCGCGTCGGCAGCATCGGCCACCGTGTCCCCAATGAGCTCTGCCATGACCGGGTCCAATAGGCCGGTGACCTCAACTACCACGGCCACGCCGGGATCAGCAGGATCGCCGGACACCGCCGCAGTAGCCGTCGAGCCGAACTGAACCAACACTGCGCCTCCGACGAGGCAGGCAGCAGCCAACTTCAACCGCGGGATTCGCACTGTTGGATCTACAACGCCTCAGGTGATTCGTCGCTGAGCAGTGAGGCCAGCGCTTCTTCAGGGGTCTCAGCCACGGGAACAATCCGGTCGAAGCCGGTGGTATGCAGCAGCCGGGCCAATGCCCCTTCACCGCAGGCCACTACAACCTCACCGTCGGAATCGCGAATCCGACGGATGCCGCCGATCAGCGCCCCCAATCCAGCGGAGTCCATGAACGGGACCGACCCCAAGTCGATGAGCAGGCGGGGTTCAAGGGCCAAGTCGCCGATCCGCTCCCGAAATTGGGCCACGGTGTAGGCGTCGATCTCACCACTGGGGCGAAGCACCGTATGAGTGTCTAGATTTTCGACGTCGATCTCGAGCAATGCGCCTCCCCTTGACCGCCCCTGATGCTAACGCGACACAGCCCGAATGCCATCGCCAAGCCTCGCAGGCCCACGCCATGGTCCGACAGTCCCCAGCCACATTCCCCCAGCACGCTGTGGCGATATCGATTTGGATACCATCGTGGTGTGACCCACGTGCTCTTGGCCACTGACAGCGATTCCGTGTTCAACGCGGTAGACGCTGCTTTGGGCAGTGATGCCTCTGAGGTCAGCAGGGTGCGGGCGGGGGTGGAAGTGCTGGACGCGGTGCGGGAGCAGGAGCCAGACGTGGTGATCTGCGATCTTCAGATCGGGAACATGGGGGGGATGGCGACTTGCCTGGATCTGCGTTTGGAGGCGGAAATGGGGCGGGCGCCGGAGACTCGGGTTTTGATGTTGCTGGATCGTGAGGCTGATGTATATCTGGCGAAGCAGGCCAGGTCGGATGGGTGGTTGGTGAAGCCTTTGGACGCGGTGAGTGTGCAGCGGGCGGTATTAGCTGTTTTGAGCTAAGCCGATATATTTGAACGTACGGGCAGTGGCGCAGCTTGGTAGCGCGCTTCGTTCGGGACGAAGAGGTCGTGGGTTCAAATCCCGCCTGCCCGACCCAGGGTTTTCCCCCTTGGCTAGTGTTTTGCCAAAGGGGGCGTCATGAGTGAGCGCTATTTGGTTATTTCCTCGGACTGCCATGCGGGGCTGCCGAATTTGGAGTATCGGGACTATTTGGAATCGACGCACCACGCTGCTTTCGACGACTTCCTGGCGCGGCGGGAGGCGATCCGCAACCAGGGCAACATCATGGGCAACGCCGAATTCGAAGAAGAGTGGTTCGGCGAGAACGAAGAGGGGTTGCGAGGGGCTTGGAACGCAGCCCGACGGGATGCCGAATTGGACGGAGACGGCGTCGCCGGCGAGGTGATCTTTCCCGATGCTGATGCAGTGACCGGGGGTGCTTCGGCGCCGTTTGGAGCCGGGCTGGGCATGTCGTTTGCCGAAGACCCCGAGCTGTTGATGGCGGGGGCTCGGGCCCACAACCGGTGGTTGGCCGAACTGTGTGCCGACAGCCCTGAGCGTCGGGCCGGAGTGGCGGTGGTGCCGATCATCGACGACGTAGACGCTGCGGTCGGCGAGATCTCCCGAGCCCGGGAATCGGGGCTTCGGGGTGGAATTCTCATCGCCTCCATGTGGAACGAGGGCCCGGGCTACCACGAGCGCCGCTACGACCCGGTATGGGCTGCCTGCCAGGACCTGGAGATGCCGGTTCACACCCACTCAGGGGCCGCCCCTCGCAGCGACTACGGCACGGGTCCGGGTTTCATTGGCATGTACGTGGCCGAAGTGCGGTGGTGGACCACCCGTCCGCTGTGGTTCTTGCTGTATTCCGGCGTGTTCGAACGGTATCCAAGGCTGCGCTATGCAGTCACTGAGTGCGGCTGTTTCTGGGCCGCCGACATGCTGTGGACGATGGATGCCACCTATTCCCGGGAGCACGGCGGTGCGCAAAAGCTGGCCGCCGATGCCTACGGTCATCTGAGTCTGCGGCCCAGCGATTACTTCGATCGCAACTGCGCCATCGGGGCGGCCAGCACCAAGCGGCGGGAGCTGGCTAGGCGGTTCGAGATCGGCGTGGGCAACATCATGTGGGGCAACGACTTTCCCCACCCCGAAGGCACGTGGCCGCACACTCGCAAGGCCTTGGCCGAGACGTTCTGGGACATTCCGGCTGACGACTCCGCGGCCATTCTGGGTTTGAACGCCGCAGAGTTCTACGGCTTCGACACCGAGGCGCTGGCGCCGCTGGTCGAGCAGGTCGGCCCGACTCCCGAGGAGTTGGGGCAATCCGATCCCGCCGAGGCTGAAGACAAATGGGAGGCGCTCGCCAGGGCGGGACGGCCGTGGATTACTGGGGTTGAGGCGGTTCCGATCTCGATGGACTAAGGCGTTCGTACGCCGGCATCACCGTATGGCGCATGTGATTGTTGGTTGAGGTCGGGACGGTGAAGTTTGTCAGGTCGATGATTTCATCCCAATGGTCGCGATAGGACTCGGGGGTGGGGGCTAGGTCGGTGTGGCCCTGGCTGGCGATCCAGCCCAGGCGGGCCATGCGGCCCCCGTCCACGGTGAACGACTCGCCGGTGGTCGGGCAGTCCTCGTGGGCCAGCCAAACAACCGCCGGGGCGACATTCTCGGGGCGCATGTGGGCGTCGATGATGGCGCCGAACTCGTCGCTGGAGCGGTCGGGGCTTGGGTCGGTAACCGCCCAGGGGAGAGCGCAGTTGACCTGCACGCCGTGGTAGCGGCCCTCTCGGGCCAGCGTGCGGGTCAGCCCCATTATCCCGGCCTTGCAGGCGGCATAGGCTGATTGGCCCCGCAAGCCCCACACCGCCCCCGAGGCGATGTTGACCACCCGGCCATAGCCCTGCTCCACCATGGCGGGCCACAAGGGCCACAGCACATGGCACGGCCCCAGCAGGTGGATGGCGATCATCTCACTGAATAACTCCGGGCCGGACTCCGTTGTCATGTCGGCGAACTCGGCGGCTCGATTCACCCCTGCGTTGTTGATCACGATGTGTACCGCGCCGAACGCATCTTGGGCCTTCTTCACCAATCCAATACCACCGCCTGCGGTGGCCACATTGTGGTGGTCGGCAATGGCGGTGCCGCCGGAAGCGATGATCTCGTCAGCGACCCGGTCAGCGGCTTCGGCCACGATGTCGTTGACCACCACCTGCGCCCCCCGTTCGGCCAGCAGCTTGGCGTAGGCCCGCCCCAACCCCTGGCCCGCGCCGGTGATCACCGCGGTGCGCCCGTCGAAGCGAAGCGGAGGCTGCGCCATCAGCCGATAACGCCGTCGGACCGGAGCTCGGCGATTGCTTCTTCGCCCAGACCGAGTTCAGCAGCCAACACCTCGTCAGTGTGCTCGCCCAACCACGGCGGCCGGGTGTCGGGTCCCTCGCTGACCGCCGACATCTTCACCGGATTGCCGGGGGTCAGCACCGGGGTGTCGGCGTCGGCGCGGGGAATCTCCACCATCATGTGGCGAGCAGCCACATGGGGATCGTCGATCACGTCGGGAGCCTCGAACACCGGAGCGGCGGCCAGACCGGCCGCGGCCAGGTCGTTGGCGGCCTCGACGGTGGTGCGGTTGCCGGCCCACGCCCTGACCGCAGCCCGAATCTCGTCCAGATTCTCCCGCCAGCCGTCGCGGGTGGAGAACTTCTCGTCTTCCAGCCACTCGGGGCGATCGATGAGATGGCACAGGCGCTCGAACTGGTGCTCACGGCCAATCTGCATTACCAACTCGCCGGAGTCGATGGGAAAGCCGTCGTTGATGATGGCGGTGGGGAGCCGGGGGTCGGCACCCAGCGACCAGTAGTTGGGCACCATGTCGCCAAAAGCCACCATGGCGTCGAACATGGCGATGTCCACGTGCTGGCCATGGCCGTGGCGCTCCCGCTGGCGCAACGCCATAAGCACCCCGATCACCGCGTAGAGACCCGAGCCGGTGTCGCCCAGCGCTCCCACCGGGGACACTTTCACATGCTCACCTTCGGCGCGATTGATGGAGTAAAGGCCACCCATGGCCTCGGCGATGGGGGCATAGGCTGGCCAATGGCCGTAGGGAGACTCATCCAGGTTTCCGAAGCCCGACACCGACAGGTAAATGAGGCCGGGGTGCAGTTCAGATAAGTCCTCGTAGCCCAAGCCGCTCCTGTCCAGGGTTCCGGGCTTTAGATTCTCGGCCAGCACATCGAAGTTGGTGATCATCTGGCGGATGAGGTCGATGGCTTTGGGGTTCTTCAAGTCCATCCCCACCGAGCGTTTGTTGAGGTTGTTCCGCAGGTAGGTGTTCCCCACCTGCCGGCCGTCGGGATCGGCAATACCGGGTGTCGAGCCCCGGCCCAGGTCACCTCGCACCGGGTGCTCGATTTTGACCACTTCCGCGCCCATGCGAGCCATGAGCTGGGTGGCGTAAGGGAGCGACTGCATCTGCTCGATGGCCAGGATGCGGACGCCATCGAGAGGCTTGCCGTGGGCGGTGTGCTCGGGAGCAGTGATGTCGCCAACTCTCATGGGCTCACTTCCTGTCTGTAAATCCTGAGAGCGTTGCCCGCCAGGATGGAGTGCCGCTCGTCGTCGGGCACCCCCTCGAAGTGGCTGTCTATGGTTTGACGGGAATCCGGCCAATCCGAACCGCCGTGGGGAAAGTCGCTGGACCACATCATCTGGGTGACGCCGATGTGGTGGCGGTTGACGATGCCGTAGTGGTCGGTGATGAACGTGGAAGCAATGTTGGTGTCGAAGTAGTCGCCGGGTGACCGCTGGATGGGTGCCCGAGTGGCCGGGTTGGCCCGGCGGAAACGGTCGTCCATCTGTTCTCGCAGATAGGGGAACCAGGAGCTGTCGGTTTCCACGGCCAAGAACTGGAGATCGGGATGGCGATCGAACACGCCGCCTTCGATGAGCTGGGTGATCCTTACCGGCATGTCGAAGAACCGCATGGAGCCGGTGAGCTTCATCTTGGCCACGTCCCCTTGAGCGTGGGTGGCGAATGCCACGTGTATGGACAGTGGCAATCCGGCTTCGGCGGCCGCGGCGAACACCGGATCGTCGTCGACCGACAGCACCTCGTCGCCACTGGGCCACCGTCCCAGCATCACTCCTCTGATCCCCGAATGTGCCGCGACCCGGCACACCTCATCTACCGCATCGTCCGTCCCAACATTGGGAAGAATGGCCACTCCCCACAAACGGTCGGGGTTGTAGGCGCAGAATTCGGCCAGCCAATCGTTGTAGGCCCGGATGCAAGCGATGTGGAACTCAGCGTCGTCGCGGTGCCACACCAGCTGGTTGCCGATCCGCGGGGTCGGATACAGAATCTCCAGGTCCACGCCATCCTGGTCTTGCTCGCCGATTCGAGCTGCTGGGTCGTAGCCGCCAGCCCGGACGTCTTCCCAGCGCACCCACCCCGAACGCTGGTCAATCGACAGTCCTGCCGAGCAGTTGCCGCCGAAGTTGATGGGATCATGAGCCCCTTCCAGCACCCAGGCATCGCCCTGCTCAAGGCTCTCCATGCGAGGGGCTCGATCCTTGTAGCGAGCAGGCACCCGGTCGGTCCAAAGGTCGGGCGGCTCGTTCACATGGGAGTCGGCCGACACCAACTGATACCGCGTCACGCCGACACCGTACCCGCCTTACGAGGAGGCGTACTAAGGAGTCAGCTCAGTCCGAGTGGGGGGTATTTGTCGGTAAGGAGGCCCCCGTAGGCGCTGGTTCGAACGCTGAAGCGGTTGACCCCGACGATGAATTTGAGCAGTCCTTTGGGCCAACGGCCGAGGATCAGCACTGCGAAAAAGCCAACGACCGAAGCAAGTATCCCCAAAATCCCCCAGATGACCGCCATGATCCTCACGGGAATGAGCAGGATGAAGCGAAAGAACACACTCACACGGCGGCGACCCTCGAGTTCGGGCGAGAAGTTCACCACCACTTCGGGATCTTGGCCGTTGTCGTCGGTGGCGGTATCGAAGTCAAACGGCGGATAGGACCCGCGCATGAAGTTCTCATAGGTCGCCACCCGGGTGCCGTAACGGATGATCATGCAATGCACCGCGGCCAGACCCGCTGGGAGTCTTCCAGTGAACACGATGGCAAACCAGGAAATGAAACTCACGGCCATGCTGAGCCATGACAAAGGAAACAGCACAATGAAGTGGGGAATCGACAAGATCGAATTGCCAATGACCCTCCAACGAGCCACCTTCTCCGGTGCGTTGAACTCGAATGTGGCAGGGTAATCCATGACCGTCTCCTCTCAGTCGGTGCCAGTCTTGCAGATGCCGAGATTCCATATCACTGAATCTCTGGTCAGCGCCTGATAGCGGGGCGGCGGGGGAGGGATAGGGCGACGAATACGCCTAACACCGAAAGCACCACCAGCACGGTCCAGATCTGTTGGAAGCGGTCGAAGAGCTCGGCATCGGACACGTTGCCCAACAGGCCGAAGGCGACGGCCAAGCCGGTCAGGGCTCCCACTTGGCGGGCGGTGGATAGCACTCCCATGCCCAGGCTGTAGGTCTCGTTGTCGAGGTCTCTTGCCCCGATGGCGTTGATCATGGGCAGTCCCATACCCCAACCGCCGATGCCGCCCAACACGATGGGCACGAAAAACGCAGTCCAATAGGCCGGATCGGGGCCGGGTACCAGCCGCAGCCACACCACCGCCACCGTGGTGGTGGCCATGGCGGCCACTGCGATGGTGCGCTCGTCGAAGCGGCGGCTCAGTCGTCCGGCCAACACGCTGGCCAGCGTGGCCGCGGCAGGGAAGGGCAGGAGAGCAAGCCCCGCCCTCAGCGGCCGGTAGTCCCACACTTGCTCGAGGTACTGCACCATCATCACGAAATAGGGGAACAAGAAGCTGGGAATGGCGATGGCGATGAACAACGCCCGCCGATAGGTCCGCAGCTTCAGCAAACGCGGTTCGACGATGGGTGCCGGATGTCCCAAGATGCGGTGCCGAATCAGCGGCACCAACACAATGGCCAGGGCGAAGGCAACGATGATGCGGCTGTCGGTCCAGCCCCATGTCCGGCCTTGCACCAGGCTCAGGGTCAACAGGCCGAGGCTGGCTGCGACCATGAGCGCCCCGACAAAGTCGGGCAGCCGAGAAGCAACCTTGCGCTCGGTTTCGGTGAGCAGGGAGCGGGCGGCGACAAATGATGGCACCCCGATAACCACGCTCAGCCCATAGGCTGCCCGCCAGCCCCAGATGTCGATGAGCAATCCGCCCAAGGTCGGGGCCAGGGCTCCGGCAACGCCGCCTACAGCTGTCCAGGCGGTGATTGCCCTAGTTTGGTCGTCTTCGGGCCACACCGCCAGGATCAAGCCGAGTGATGCCGGCATCACGAATGCCGCCCCTGCCCCCTGTAGCGATCGGCACAGAACCAGCACCCACAATTCGGGTGCCAGCCAACCCCCCACCGAGCCGAGAACATACAAGGCCAACCCGACAAGGAAACTCTGTCGACGACCGGTCCGATCGGCGAGGCGCCCGGCAGCCACAACAAACGTGGCCAGCGAGATGGAGAAGGCGCTCAGCACCCAGGCGGTCGAGGGGCGGCTGGCGTCGAAGCTCTCTCCGATGCTTACCAGAGCCAGCGGTTGCAGGGTGGCGTCCAGAGTGACCAGGAACACCGCTCCCATGCACACCCAGAAGACCGCCCAGTGACGCGCCAGCACGGCCCAACCGTACGCGTCCTGAGTTCCCGGCTATGGGTGGGCCAGAGTACTAGGCGTCAACCGTGGCGGCGTCGGCCGCCTCGCGCTCGTCCAAACTGCGCTGGCGTATGCGACCGACCGCGGTTCCAATCACGAGCCCGCAGCCCATCAATACCGGCAGCGCCCCCGCGCCGGTGAAGATGCCGTCTACTGATACCCGCAAGAAGCTCACCACCCAAGCCGTTAGACCGAGCATGGCAGCCGTGCCCACCCCCAAGACAAGGGCATCCCAGAGCGCACCGGCGCGCGGTAGGGCTGCCCCGAGAAAAACCACAGCGGCGAGGGCAATGGCAATGATCAAGATGCCCCAGCCGAGGGTAGGCCCTTGCGGGTCGTATCCGTCATATCGGTTGGGTTCCTCGCGGGCTTCTCCGATGACCTGGGCAATCAGCGATGCGCTCACGCCTCCAGGAGATGGGTTGGCCCGCTCTTCATCGATGAGCTTCTGCTGCTCGGGAGTAAAGGCGTCGGGCCGTTCGTCATTGACCCAATTGGAGAAAGAGCCGATGATGAGCAAGCCCACCGCCGCAACTCCGAGCAGCAGTCGAACCACTGCCGTCCGTTTCGCTACTGGGCTGGAGCGGGTATTCCGCCATGCCAACAAGCCACCCACCAACAGGACCGCGCCGCTGACAAGCGCCAGATACACCCCGGTGCCGTGGCTGGTGGAGGGCGCTAGGTCGTGGGGGGCAATGGACAGGTAGAAGATCATCATCCCGATCACGGCCACTCCGGTGAAGACCAAGCCCGTGGGGGCATTCAACCAGGAGGACCAGCGGTCACGAACTCGCAACAGCAGCAACAGCGACAGGAGAGCCACAACTGCACCGATGATGAGCACGATGATCCCAAACCAGCTTCCCCCGGTGGCGTCAACTCCGTTGAAGGTACCGTCCAATGTCTGGTCATCGGGTCGGGCGTAGCTGCTGAGGCGGCCGTTGCCGTCCACCCAGGTTAAAAACGCACTGACAATGGCGATTACTCCCCCGACCAAACCGAGGCCGCCGGCCACCGCCAGCGCGGGCTTCAGTTGAGGCCGGGCAGGACGGGCCACCGGTGATGGCTCCGGTTCGACCTCTTCCGGTTCGGCGGTGGGGACGGCAGGAACGCTGTACTGGCCTCGCCAAGCGGCTGCGATCTTGCGGAACAGGGTGCGATTATCCGACGGGTCGGGCTGGCTCAACCGATCCATGACTACCCCAACCAAATACAGCGCCAAACCCGATGCCGCACCCAGTGCGGGATCGTTGGTGTTGATGCCTCGCAGCACCAATTGGCCGAGCCCGCCGCCAGCGATGACCGCAATGATGCCAACGAACGACAATGACAGCAACAGCACCTGGTTGACGCCGGTCATGATGGCTGGTCGGGCCAGGGGAAGCTGAACATCGGTGAGTACGCGGAAGTTCGACGCCCCGTAGGAGCGGGCTGCCTCCACCACATCGCCGGGCACTTGACGGATGCCCAGATTGGTCAATCGGATCATGGGAGGTAAAGCAAAAATCATGGTGGCAATCGTGCCGGGTACCGGGCCAACGCCGAAGAAATAGACAATGGGAATCAGGTATGTAAAGGCATGGACGAGCTGCATGCCGTCCAAGATCGGTCTAGTGATGTTCCATATTCGATCGCTGCGGGCGCACAGCACCCCATAGGGCAAGCCGATGGCTACGCAGATGATGACCGCCACCAGGATGATCCCGATGGTTTGTATGGTGAACCGCCAATAGTCCGGTCCCAACATCCCACAGAGGAGGATGCCAGCCGCAGCCCCGCACCCCACCTTTACGTCCCTCACCAAGAAGCCCAATGCCACGAAAATCAGCAGCATAAACGGCCACGGAATATTGAGCAGAATGTCGTAGGTGACTAGTTCGAGCAGGTTCTCGAAGGGCCACTTGATGCCATCAAAGACAAACTCGGCCTCCACGTTGAGCCAGTCGACGCCTTCCTCTACCCATCGACCGAACGGGATCTCCCATTCGTTCAGCCACTCGTTGTTCCGCCAACCGGAGTTGGACCAGTTCTCGGCAATCACCGTCATAGCCGAGCCTCGCTGGCCGAAGGATCAGCGGCTTTGACTCGCTCTGCTTTTGACTCGATCTCGCCGAGTTCAGCCAGCAGGTCTAAGGCGTGGATTCGGCCCTCCAGGGCCCCTTTGTCATCGACAACGGCGACCAGGTCACCGCTGGCGCAAAGCTCATAGGCATCCACCAGGGGAGCTGAGCGGGTGGTGACGCCGAATTCCGTGTTCATCACCGATTCCACCGGTGCCTGATGGGAGGCGGCCAGCAGATCACGGGTAACCACCCCTACGGGACGACCTTCATCGTCTATGCAAAACGCACTGCCCCTTTCGCTCAAGGCAGCAATTGCCTCGCCGACGGTTGTTCCCAGGGTGAAGGGCGACGGCGGGGTCATCACGCTCTCCACCTGCAACACCCGACCCTGGTCCACGTCCTTTACGAACTCGGCCACATAAGCCGTAGCGGGATCGCGGAGAATCTCCTCGGGTGTGCCGATTTGCACTACGGCTCCGTCTTTCATGATGCACACCCGATCGCCCACCCGCAGGGCCTCGTTGAGGTCGTGGGTGATGAACAGGATGGTCTTGTGCAGCATTTCCCCCTGCATGGCTAGCAGCTCGTCTTGCATCTGGCGGCGGATGAGGGGGTCGAGGGCGCTGAACGCCTCGTCCATTAGGAGTATGTCGAGGTCGGCAGCCAGTGCCCGGGCCAAACCGACTCGCTGCTGCATCCCGCCTGACAGCTCGCGGGGGAACGAGAGATAGAAGCGCTCCAGACCCACTAGCTCCAGCGCTTCGAGCGCTCGGCGGCGGCGAGCATCGGTGGCCACTCCGTTGACTTTGAGGCCGTAGGCCACGTTGTCCACCACAGTTCGGTGGGGAAAGAGGGCGAAGTGCTGGAACACCATGCCCATCTTCTCCCGCCGAAAATGCTCCAGCTCTCGCTTGTTCAAGGTGGCCACGTCGGTACCGTCCACGACAACAGTTCCTGCGGTGATGTCGTGGAGCCGGTTAACCGTCCGGATGGCGGTGGACTTGCCCGACCCGGACAGGCCCATGATCACGAAGATCTCCCCGTCTTCCACCGAGAAGCTCACATCGTGCAGGCCAATCACATGGTCGGTGGCCGCCTGAACATCGTCCTTCATGATGCCCGATTGGGCCATCTTCAGTGCCCGACCTTTCGGGCGAGCCCCAAATATCTTGTAAACGTTGGTCAGTTCAATTCTGGAACTCACAACACCCCGCCCTGGGACACCTGGTTGAATCGGCACCCCGAGTTGATCTGCACACAGTAGCGAAAAATCCGCGGTTGATCCCCGATGGACGCGTTAAGGCGCTGTCACTTACCGACCTGAGATCAACTGTCCCGGGTGAACGGTCGGGTGAGGGCGGCTGGTTGGCCGATGCGACGGCTCACCACCACCAGCACGATCACGGTCAAGACTGCGGGTGCCATGTTGGCGATGGATGCCACCGATCCGGAGATCACGTCTTGCACCTGTAGTTGCAGCACGGTGGAAGACACGATGCCGAACAGCAGAGAGCCGGCCATCACTCCAACCGGCCGCCACGCCCCGAAGTACACCAGGGCGATGGCGATGAACCCCCGGCCGGCGGTGAGGTTCTGCTGGAAGATCCCTATCTCCAGGGCCAGAGCCGCCCCGGCCAGCCCGGCCATGGTGTTGCCGATGACGATGGCGGCAGTGCGAATGCCGTTCACGCTCACGCCCAGGGTGTCGGCCGCTTGCGGGTTCTCCCCCACGGCCCTCACGTTGAGGCCGAAGGTGGTTCGGGTGATGAGGAAATAGATCACGGGCACCAGCAAGAAAGCGACATAGGTCAAGATGGTGTGGCTGAACAGCAGCTCGCCCGCCCGCCCGGTGTCGTCGGCCAGCCAGTTGAAGGGCTTGGCTTGCAACCCGCTGATGGGCCTCGGGGTGCCTACCTGCTTCTGGAACAACAGATCGGTGAAGCCCAATCCGAAGAGATAGATCCCGATTCCGCTGATGCCCTGTTCGGCGTGCATCACCACGGTGATGAAGGCGTAGATGAGGCCCATCACCATTCCCACCACGAGTCCCATAAGCAGCCCGAAAGCAGCACTGCCTGATTCCAGTGCGGTGTAGTAGGCCGCGAACGCGCCGATGAGCATGACGCCCTCCACGCCCAGGTTCAGCACGCCAGCCCTCTGGCCCACCGCCTCTCCGAGCGCGGCCAGCAGGAAGGGCACCGCCAGTCGGATGCCCGACGCCAGGGTGGCGGTGATGATGGCGACGGTGAAGAAATCGTTCATGCCCGATCCTCCATCTGGATATCGCCTTCAGCCCATCGCTGTACTCGGGTTCGCAGTTTGAGGCTTCCCACCACGAACACCACAACCACGCCGTTGAGGGCAATCACCAAGGCCTGGGGCACCTGCACCGCTCGCTGGAGAGAGATGCCTCCGGCCAGCATTCCGCCAAACAGATAAGACGACAGCACAGTGAACAGCGGGTGCAGCCCGCCGAACAACGCGGTCACAATGCCGTTGAATCCCGCGCTCTGGGTGAAGGCCAACGGGCCTCCCTCGCCGATCAGCCGATGCGATTCGCTGCCGAACACCAGCACCGCGCCGGCGATGCCGGCACAGGCGCCGCTGAAGGCCAATGCCTGGGTGATGCTGAGCTCCACCTTCATGCCCGCGGCCCGCGACGCGTGGGGGTTGTGGCCCACCGCCCGCAAGCGCATGCCCAGGCTGCTGCGGAACAACAGCAGGTAGCCCAGAATGGCCACGATCAGGGCCACCACGATGCCAAGGTGCAGGCGTGTCCCCCCCGGCAGGAGGGGCAGGTCGGCGTTGTGGGTTAAGCGCTTGGTTTGCTGGATTCTGATGGCGCCGGGTTCGATGAGCCAGTCTTCGAGCAAGAAGCTCATGAAGAACCCGGCGATGATGTTCATCATGATGGTGCTGAGGATTTCGTTGACCCCGCTGTAGGCCTTCAGTGCGCCGGGGATCGCCCCCCAGATTCCTCCGCCGATGCCTCCGGCGATCATCACCAGCGGCACCAGGATCGGGCGGGGGACGTCGGGCAGGGCCAACGCCACCAGCGTGGCCAGGATGGCGCCCATGATGATCTGCCCCTCACCGCCGATGTTGATGACGCCGGTGCGAAAGGCGATGCAGATGCCAACGCCCACCAGCATGAGGGGAATGGACTTCAGGGCGGTGGCGGCCAGTTCGTCTGGGCCTCCGAATGCCCCGGTGAACAGCTCCCGATAACCGGTGAGCGGGTTGGCCCCGAACACCCCCAACAGGATGGCCCCCACCGCCAGAGCGGCAATCACTGCCCCCGCAGGCACTGCCAGCCCGGCGAAAGGCCGTAGCAGACGGCCAATGTCGAGCCCAGAGGAGAATCTCTGTTGATTATCAGTTATTTTCAACATAGATTGTTCTGAGTTCCCCTCTGTTCGCCGAAGCGATCAACTCGCGGAGGTTTTCATGCTGGTGACCTGTTGGTCAACCAAGGGGGGTTCGGGCACAACGGTGATCGCGGCTCTTGTCAGCTTACATGCCGCCCAAGATCGCGACCGGCCCGTTCTGCTCGTCGACCTGTGCGGTGATCTGCCAGCGGTGTTCGGCAGCGCCGAGCCCGTGTCGGGTCTGGCTCAGTGGCTGAGCAGCGACCTCGCCCCCTGTTCGCTGGAGCGGGTGCTTGAGGAGCTGACCCCCAACCTGTCGTTGCTTCCCCGGGGCCAGGGGCCGCTGAGCGCTCGAAGGGCCGACGAGCTCGTGGATTGGCTGGCCTCCGGTGCCGTAGTGGTGGTGGATGCGGGGGTGTTGACGGCCAAAGGGGAGGCGTCTGACCTTGGTTCAGACCACGAGCTTCGCTGGCGGTTGGCCGCTGAGGCCGATCGGTCGGTGCTGGTTACCCGGGCGTGTTATCTGGCTCTGCGCCGCACGGTGTCGCTCTCGGTCCGGCCCAGCGGGGTGGTGCTGGTGGCCGAGGCTGGCCGGGCCCTGACCCGATCTGATTGCGAGCGGGCCATCGGCGCGCCGGTGCTCGCCACCGTGGCCGTCGACCCCGACATCGCTCGAGCGGTGGATGCCGGGATGTTGAGGACACGGGTGCCCAAGGGTGCGATCAAGGTGCTCGGCCGTATCACCGAGGAGCTCTGAACGGTGGTCTGGAGTCGCAGTGGGGGCGGCAAGGAGGCCATTGAGCCGTTCCTGCGAGATCCGTCGGTGTCGGAGATCATGGTGAACGGCCCCGGACCGGTGTGGATCGAGCGTCGCGGCCGCTTGGAGACCACCAACACGATCTTGGACACCGAGACCATCGAACTGCTCATCGAGCAGACGGTGGCACCGTTGGGCCGTCGAATCGACCGCAGCTCACCGATGGTGGACGCTCGACTCCCCGACGGCTCTCGCCTCAACGCCGTGGTGCCGCCGGTGGCGGTGGACGGACCCTATGTGACCATTCGCCGCTTCTCGGTCCGCCCGGTTCCCTTGGAGGAATTCGCCCCTCCGGGAGTAGTGGCGGCGCTGCGGTGGGCGGTGGGCGCTCGCTGCAACCTGGTGGTTTCGGGCGGCGCGGGGGCGGGCAAAACCACCCTGCTGAATGCGCTGGCCGCATCCATCCCCCCGGGTGAACGGGTGGTCACGGTGGAGGACGCCGCCGAACTGGCTCTGGGCAGCGACCACGTCGTGCGCCTTGAGGCTCGGCCGGTGGATGCCGACGGAGTGGCGCCGGTCACCATCCGCCAACTGGTGCGCAACGCCCTGCGGATGAGGCCTGATCGCATCATCGTGGGAGAAGTCCGGGGAGCGGAGACCCTCGACATGCTCCAAGCCATGAACACCGGCCACGAGGGATCGCTTTCCACCTGCCATGCCAACAGCCCGGCCGACGCCGTCAGCCGGCTGGAGACCATGGTGCTCCTCGATGGCGGCGCTGTGCCCTTGGCCGCGGTGCGAGAGCAGATAACCGCGGCGGTGGATCTGGTGGTCCATGTCGCCCGTCGCCCCCAAGGCCAGCGCCGCATCACTTCGCTGGCCGAAATCGACCGCTCTGGTGACGGCAGCCGGCCCCGGTTGTGCCCGATCGCCGACGAGTTCCAATTGCGCAGCCTGCCCGCGGTCAGGGCCCGAGTGCCTGACGCTACCGATCCCGATCCCCAGTGGCTTGACCAATGACTGAGGTTCGAGCAGGTCTGGCCACGGTGGTCGAGCGGGTGCAAGCCATGGCATTCCAGGCTGGTTTGAGCCTGACCCCGGCCCAAATCTGGAGGGGACTGGGAGCGATAGCGCTCGTGGGTGCCGGTTTCGGCGCGGTCCAGGCGGGTGTTGCTGGCGCGTGCATTGGCGTTGTTGTGGGCATCGCCGTCGCATTGGCGGCACTAAGGGCTAATCGCCATCGTCGCGACCGGGTGATCGAGGCGCAGCTTCCCGGCTTCTTGGAGGCCATCGCCCGGGGGCTGCGGACCGGTTTGCAGCTCGGTCCCGCCGCGGTGGAGGCCGCCACCAGCACTCCGCCGCCGCTGCACCAAGAGGTGGCGCCGCTGGCCGATGAGCTTCGCCGAGGGCTTCGCAGCGCCGACGTATTCGACCGCTGGGCCCGTCGGCGTCCCGACAGCGGTGCGGGCCTGGCCGCGGCGGCAATGGCGTTCGCCGCCACCGCAGGCGGGGCTCGGGTTCGGGCCATCGACGGAGTGGCGGCCACTCTGCGGGATCGGGCGGCGCTTGAGTTGGAGGTGCGCTCGCTCACGTCGCAGGCCCGGGTGTCGGCCATGATGATCGCCGCTCTGCCCCTCGGGTTCATGCTCTTGTCGGCCGGCGTGGGCGACCATACGGCCGGCTTTTTGTTCACCACCCGCCTCGGCTTGGCAATCCTCGCCCTCGGTTTGGGCCTCGATGCAGTCGGCGCGCTGTGGATGCGCCGGATTGTCAACGCCCGGGACTGAAGTGGCGCTACCGACTGTTCTGGGGTTCGCGAGCGAAGTGGCGCTACCGGTCGCTCTGGGGTTGCTGTGGACGGCCGTGGTGGTGCTGTGGGGTTGGCACCGGCGGCCTCGACAAGTCCGGTCTCCCTCTCCGACCCGACCGCGGGCCCACTCGATGCTCGCCGCTCCGGCTGTCGGGTTCGCACTGGCCGCCGTGATCGCATTGGCCGTCCATCCGGTGCTGGGGGTGGGTATGGGATTGCTGGTATGGATCACTCCTCACCGCCGACGGGCCCAACGGCATCGCCGGAAGCAGGCTGAGATCATCGAAGAGCTTCCCGAAGCCATCGACCTGCTCCGTCTGGCCGCCTCCTCGGGGCTCAATGTCCATCTTGCGGTGGCCGCGGTGGGGGAGCGTCTCCGCGGTCCAGTGGGACTCGGACTGGCCGAGGCCGTTCAGCGGGCCCACAGCGGGATGCGTCTGGCCGATGCCCTGGAACCTCTTCCCGACCGCGTGGGCGAGCCGGTGCGCCCATTGGCCAGGGTGCTGATCGACGGCGATCGCTACGGCACCGAGTTGGAGCCCGCCCTGGAGCAACTGGCCGCCGACAGCCGCCTCCTGCGCCGCCGCCGGGCTGAAGAGCAAGCTCGTCGATTGCCCCTGCGGCTGCTGCTGCCTTTGGTGTCTTGCATTCTGCCCGCGTTCATCCTCCTCACCTTGGCCCCAGTGCTGGCCGAGACGCTGACCGTCTTGCGCCGATGACCAGGGCCCCCACTTCCCCCGCCGCGTCCATCCCAAACAGGTACACCGAATGATTTTGCTTCGATGGTTTCTCGCCCTGCATTCGTGGCTGGCCCGGCTGCGGTCCGATCGTGGTCAGGCTACGGCCGAGTATGCCCTCATACTCTTGGGGGCTGCCGCGGTGGCCATGCTCCTCGTGTCCTGGGTCACCAAGACCAACCGCATCGCCAACCTTCTCGACGCCGTATTCCGACACATCACCGGCCTCGTCAGCTGATCGGTGGCGGCAAACGCCCGGTTGGATGCGGGTTTGCCGCGTCGCGACCGGGGTCAGGCCGCGGTGGAGACCGCGCTGGTGCTGCCCCTGATCATGGCGGTGGCATTGGTGTTGGTACAGGTCGGCTTGCTGGTGCGCGACCATGTACTGGTGGTCCACGCGGCCCGGGAAGCGGCCCGAGCCGCCGCGGTTGATCCCACCACCGAAGCGGCCCGAGCGGGGGCGGTTGCCGCTACCGGGCTGGATGCGAGCCGGTTGCAGGTGGAAACTGCTGGGAGTCGCACTACTGGTGGCCTACTTCGGGTGACGGTGCGCTATCGCCCCGAACCCGCCGTGCCCATCGTGGGCCGCCTGTTTCCCTCTGTGGCCATTCAAGAGGCGTTAACCGTTCGGGTGGAATAAATGCCGCTGACAGAAACGGGATCTGCATCCAACTAGTCTGATATTTCGTGGAATTTGGTGTCACCGTTGCCTCACACGGGCGATGGGAAGTTCTGACGGTCACCGGCGAGATCGACATGGCCACTGCGCCTCGCTTCCGCCAACGGCTGTTGGCGGTGATCGGCACCGGGGCGCAGAACGTGGTGATCGATCTCTCCGGGGTGGACTTCATCGATTCCACCGGGCTGGGCGTGCTCATGGGCGGGGCCAAGCGAGTGCGAAGTGCCGGGGGAGACATTCGGCTGGTGATGGCGGGCACCCGACTCGCCGATCTGATCGAGCTGACTCGACTCGACCGCGTCCTGGATGTGTTCGACTCGGTCTCGGCGGCCATTGAGGACTCCAGCTCATGACATCCGATCCGGCCCGGTTCGACTTCGAGATTCCGGCTCGCCCCGAATACCTTTCGCTGGTTCGATCGTTGGTGGTGGAGGCGGCCGAGATGGACTCAACCCTAAGTCGGGAGCGCATCGAAGACTTCAAGGTGGCTGTCTCCGAGGCCACCACCAACGCCATTGAAGCCCATGCCCGAGCCTGTCGTGACGATTCCATTCACATTCGCTGTACGATCACCGACGACCGGCTTGAGTTCCATATCACTGATCGGGGCTTTGGCTTCTACCCCGATCAGATTCAGGTTCTCCCCGAGCCCGACGATCCCAGCCGCTTGAATTTCGAGCGGGGTTTGGGCATCTATCTCATGCGGGTGCTCTCCGACGATGTCGAGATTCACAGCGGGCCCGATGGAACCGAGGTTTCGCTGTCCATCCATCTCGCCTCCAACAACTCCGATGGCTGAAAAGAACCCTCTCAGCGATCTGACCTTCCTGGGTGGCCAGAGCCGGTTGGCTCGATTCATCGGCCGTCCCATTCTCCATTTCGCGGCCATCGAAGCCGCCGGCGGCGTTCTTATGCTCATCGCCACCGTGGTCGCCCTCGTCTGGGTCAACTCACCATGGCAGGACTCCTACTACGACTTCTGGCACACCTACGTGTCGTTCTCGGTAGGCGACTACCACTTTGCGCAGAACCTCGAGCACATCGTTCAAGACGGGCTCATGGCCGTGTTCTTCTTCGTGATCGGGCTGGAGATCAAACGGGAGATGGTAACCGGCCAGCTCCGGGATCCCCGCTTCGCCGCGCTGCCCGCGGTGGCCGCGCTCGGCGGCATGGTGGTGCCTGCCCTCGTCTACTTCGCCTTCAATGCCGGCGGCCCGGGCCAAGACGGCTGGGGAATCCCCATGGCCACCGACATCGCCTTTGCCATAGGCGTCCTATCGCTGCTGGGCAATCGCATTTCTCGACAGATGAAGGTGTTCCTGCTGACGCTGGCCATTGTGGACGACATCGGCGCGATTCTGGTGATCGCCATCTTCTACACCAGTGATCTCTCGAGCAACTGGCTGCTCACCGCCGCCATACTGCTGGCGGGCATTCTCGTTCTTCGCCGACTCCATGTTTGGTATCTGCCGATTTACCTCGTCATCGGGGTGGCCTTCTGGCTGGCCGTATATGAATCAGGCGTTCACGCCACCATTGCCGGAGTGATCCTCGGTCTGGTCACGCCGGCCAAGCCCCTCCAGTCGGAAGACGAGGCTCGCCGCTGGGCGAATTGGCTCCAGATGCAAGATCACATACACACCGACGATGTGCGCCGGGTGGGATTCCACATCCGAGAGTCGCAGCCCGTCAGTCTGCGGATTGAAGAGCTGCTCCATCCCATTGCCGGCTACATCATCATTCCTCTCTTTGCTCTGTCCGCCGCCGGGGTTGAGCTTTCTGGAGAAGTGCTCTCCGATGCGGTTACCTCACCGGTGACACTGGGAGTGGTGATCGGGCTGGTGGTGGGCAAGACCGCGGGCATCTCGTTGTTCTCATGGATCGCCCACCGGTTGGGATGGGTCACCATTCCCAAGTCGCTGGCTGGTAGCCACATGGTGGGGCTGGCCATGGTGGCCGGCATCGGCTTCACCGTGTCGCTCTTCATCTCTCGCTTGGCCTTCACCGATGATTCCATCGCCGATGAGTCCAGGATCGGCATTCTGGTGGGATCGCTGATCGCCGCGGTTGTCGGCCTGGTGATTTTGTCCCGTACTGAGCCCCGCCCGAAGTACGCAGACAAGACCTGATCCCCAGACTTGTGCCCGATTGGGTTTATGGTCTGTTTGACAACCACTCCCTCCCACCCCCTACTTTCTCCCCGTGTCCAACGCCCTCGTCATCGTCGAGTCTCCGGCCAAGGCCAAGACGATCGCGGGCTATTTGGGTACCGGCTACGTGGTGGAGTCGTCAATCGGACACATCAGAGATCTGCCCAGCAACGCCAGCGAGGTGCCGGCGGCCTATCGGAATGAGTCGTGGTCCCGCTTGGGAATCGACGTCGACAACGACTTCAAGCCGCTGTATGTGGTGCCCTCCGACAAGAAGTCTCAGATTCGCAAGCTGAAGCAGCTGCTCAAGGAGGCCGACGAGCTGTATCTCGCCACCGACGAAGACCGCGAGGGATAGGCAATCGCCTGGCACCTGCTCGAAGTGCTGTCCCCCAAGGCCGACGTCAACGTGAAGCGGATGGTGTTCCACGAGATAACCCCGTCGGCCATCCAGGAGGCCATCGAATCCCCCCGGGATCTGGACCGCCGCCTGGTGGATGCCCAAGAGGCCCGCCGGCTGTTAGACCGCCTGTACGGCTACGAAGTGTCGCCCGTACTGTGGAAGAAGGTGCTGCCCCGCCTCTCGGCTGGCCGGGTGCAGAGCGTGGCCACCCGCATCGTGGTTGAGCGGGAGCGGGAGCGCATGGCCTTCACCGCGGCCGACTACTGGAGCCTTAGCGCGGAATTCCGAGTGCTGGGCGAACTGGATCCCGGCGATCCTCCCACGTTCAGCGCCACGCTCACCGCGGTGGACGGAGCCAGAGTGGCCACTGGCAAGGATTTCGCCAGCGACGGCCAGCTCCGCAGTTCCGACACCGTCCATCTCGACGAGGAGGCGGCTCACGGATTGGCCCGGGGGCTGGCCGACGCCGAGATCAGCGTGCGAGCCGTAGAGGTCAAGCCCTACCGCCGCCGGCCCGCGGCGCCGTTCATGACCTCCACCTTCCAGCAGGAGGCCGGACGCAAGCTGCGCCTGTCGGCGGCCATGGCCATGAGGGCGGCCCAGTCGCTGTACGAGAAGGGCTACATCACCTATATGCGCACCGACAGCACCACCCTGTCGGACACTGCCTTGCGGGCGGCGCGAGCCGTGGTCTTGGATCGCTACGGCGCTTCCTTTTTGCCCGACGAGCCCCGCCGCTATGCCAAGAAGGTCAAGAACGCCCAAGAGGCCCACGAGGCCATTCGCCCTTCCGGCGACCAGTTCCGCTCTCCTGAGGAAGTGAGGGCCGAGGTGCCCAAGTTGGAGGCCCAGGTCTACGAGCTGATCTGGCAGCGCACGGTGGCTTCCCAGATGACCGACACGGTGGGCGAGACCGTCCACGTCGACCTCGGTGGCGCAGCCAGCGACGGGCGCGACGCCGCCTTCTCGGCGGCCGGGACGGTGATCACCCACGAAGGCTTCCGCCGGGTGTACACCGAGGGCACCGACGACGAGGCCGACCAGGAGGAGGCGGAGCGGCGGATGCCGTCGCTGGCGGCCGGTGATCCGCTGGCCATCGAGGAACTGGCGCCCTCCGGCCACGCCACCCAGCCCCCGGCTCGCTATACCGAGGCATCACTGGTGCGGAGGCTGGAGGAGCTGGGGGTCGGCCGTCCGTCCACCTACGCCAGCATCATGAACACCATCGTCGACCGGGGCTACGTGTGGAAGAAGGGCTCGGCGCTGGTGCCCTCGTTCACGGCGTTTTCGGTGGTCAGCCTTTTGGAGCAGCATTTTCCCAATCTGGTGGACTACGCCTTCACCGCTCGCATGGAGGATGATCTCGACGGCATCGCCTCGGGCGACCGGGAGTCCATTCCCTGGTTGAGCAGGTTTTATTTCGGGCCTGCCGATGGCGAGCTCGACGACAAGTCTGCCCATGGTGTGGCCAAATACGGGCTTCGCACCGCGGTATCTGATCGCTTGGGCGACATCGACGCCCGGGCGGTGAACTCCATCCCCATCGGTGCCGACGAAAGCGGCGAGCCGGTGGTGGTCAGGGTCGGGCGCTATGGGCCCTATGTGCAGCGCGGCGACGACCGGGCCAGTCTTCCCGACGACCTGCCTCCCGACGAGCTGACCTTGGATCGGGCGCTGGACTTCATCGCGGCGCCGTCCGGCGATCGCACCCTGGGCGACGACCCCGACACCGGCCTGCCGGTGGTTGTGCGCACCGGCCGGTTCGGCCCCTATGTCCAAGTTGGCGAAGATCCTGCCAACGGCGGGGAAAAGCCCAAGCGGGCATCGCTGCTGGCCGACATGCAGCCCGACACGGTCACCCTGGAAGAGGCCCTCAAGGTGCTTTCGCTGCCTCGGGTGGTGGGCGTCGATCCCGCCGACGACACCGAGGTTGTGGTTCAGAACGGGCGCTATGGGCCGTATCTCAGCAAGGGCAAGGAGAATCGGAGCCTCGAATCCGAAGATCAGCTGTTCACCATCACGCTGGAGCAGTGCCTGGAGCTGTTGGCCCAGCCCCGTCGGCGACGAGGCCAGACGGCCAAGCCGCCCCTTCGCGACCTGGGCCCCGATCCGGCCACCGACAAGCCGATGGTGGTCAAGGACGGCCGCTATGGCCCCTATGTAACCGACGGCGAAGTGAACGCCTCGCTGGGCAAGGGCGACTCGGTGGAAGCCCTCACCGTGGAGCGGGCCGCGGAGCTGCTCCAGATCCGGCGGGACAAAGTGGCTGCCGGTGGCGGCAAGCCTGCGGCTCGTCGGAAGTCCACGGCCAAGAAGAAGACTGCGGCAAAATCAGGGGCGGCCAAGAAGAAGACTGCGGCCAAGTCGGGGGCGGCCAAGAAGAAGACTGCGGCCAAGTCGGGGGCGGTAAAGAAAAAGCCGTCGCCTGGGTCGGAATCGTAGGCCAGTAGCTACCCTGAGCGGGTGGAGGCGGCCCGGCATGGCTTTTGACGAGTCCTCTGCGGTTGCCTCTGCTCGAGTTGACCGGATTTTCGGCAGTGCCCAGTACTTCAGGCTGTGGATTGCCCAGATCTTCTCCTCCGGCGGCGACTGGCTGGCCTTGTTCGCCATCCTCATCACCGCCAACCGCGTCGGCGGCGGCACCCCGGAGGCCTCGGTGGCCTATGTGATGATCGCCCGCTTCCTGCCCGGTCTCATCTTCGGCTCGGCCGCCGGAGTGCTGGTGGACCGCTGGGATCGCAAACGGACGATGGTGGTGTGCGATCTGGGCCGGGCCGCCACTTTGCTCTGGCTGCCGTTTGTGGACTTCGTCTGGCAGCTCGTGCTGGCCTCGCTGATCCTGGAGGGATTCGCCCTGCTGTGGGCCCCGGCCAAAGAGGCCTCGGTACCCAATCTGGTGCCCCGGGAGAAGCTGACCGCAGTCAACTCCCTCTCCCTGGTTGCCGCCTATGGCACGTTCCCGATTGCCGCGGGCATCTTCATCGGCCTCGCTGATTTGGCCAACGTCATCGATGACATCGGCGCGGTCGATTTCTTGCGCATCGACACAGAGTCGATTGCGTTCTACCTCGATGCCGCGTCATTCGCGGTGGCCGCGGCGATTGTCTCTCGACTCGCCCTGCCCCGGGGCCCTCAGTCAACCGGTGCTGAGCCCGACGACTCAACCCGGCTGTGGGCTCCTGAACAGGTCTTTCAAGACTTGCGGGAGGGCTGGAGCTTCATCTTCGTGAACCCCACTGTACGGACGGTGAACGTCGCCCTCGCGGTGGGTTTGATCGGCGGGGGAATGATCATTCCCTTGGGTCCGGTGTTTGCTGAAGATGTGCTCAACGTGGATGGCGGTGACGGGTTTCTCACCTTTATGGTGGCTCTGGGAATCGGCGTGGCTCTGGGAATTGCCGGGCTGGCCGCAAAGCAGAGCCAGCTGCACAAAGAGAGGGTCTTCGTAGCCGCGGTATTCGGGGCCGGCGTCTGCCTCTTTGTCGCCACGTCGATGTGGACGCTGCTCGGATCAGCCCTGCTTGTCGGCGGGCTCGGCGTGTGCGCTGGAACGGTGTATGTCTTGGGGATCACCCTGCTCCAGGAGAACGCCACCGAGGAACTGCGCGCTCGGGTCTTTGCCGGGCTCTTCACGCTGGTGCGGTCGTCGGTGATGCTCGCCCTGCTGCTTGGCCCCGCACTGGCCCTCTTTCTGAACGGGCTGTCGGACAAGTTCTTCGACAAAGATGTGAACATTCTCGGCTTTGACGTGATCATCCCCGGCGTCCGCCTCACGTTGTGGCTGGCCGCACTCATCATGGTGGCTGCTGGTTTCTTGACCCTGGTCTCCCGGCGAGGGGCCAAGTCATGACCGGCCGCCTGATTGCCTTCGAAGGCGGCGAGGCCGTGGGCAAGAGCACGCAGGCCAAGCTGCTGGCTGAGCGGCTGGGGGCCAAGCTGACATTCGAACCCGGTGCCACTGATTTAGGAGCTCGGATTCGCTCGCTGGTGTTGGATTCGCCCGAGCTGGCGTTGTCGCCCCATGCCGAGGCCCTGCTGATGGCCGCCGACCGGGCCCAGCACGTCGCCGAGGTGATCCGCCCTGCTTTGGACGCGGGGATTCATGTGGTCACCGACCGGTTCATCGGATCTTCGCTGGCCTATCAGGGCTTCGGACGCCACTTGGGGGTGGACGATGTCCTGGCTCTGTCGCTTTTTGCCACCGGAGGTCTCCAAAGCGACCTGAACGTGCTGCTGGTGGTGTCCGAGGAGGTGGCTCGGTCCCGTCGGTCATCGCCCGGCGACCGCATCGAAGCCGAGGATGCCGAGTTCCACCAGCGGGTGCTCGACGGGTTCCGGACCCTGGCCCAGCAGAACCCCGAGCAGTGGGTGGTGGTCGACGGAGGTCGACCGGTCGGCGAAGTAGCTGAGGCGGTGTACGCCGCGGTTCGGGATCGACTCGGTGTCTGACCTGCTGAGCCAGGATGAGCGGCACTCCGATTCGCCGGGCGACTCGCTGCCCGGCATCGATGACGCCGTAGACGACGTCTGGGCTGCCTTGGAAGGACAGCCCCGGGTAGCCGAGCTCTTGGCCTCAGCTGCGGCCCAGCCGGTGCACGCCTATCTGTTCTGCGGCCCGCGGGGTACCGGCAAGCGCACCGCCGCCCTGGCCTTTGCCGCCGCGTTGATCGGAGACGATTCGCGAAGCCGTTGCTTGGCTTTGGCCGGTCGCCACCCTGACGTGGCCATCCACGAGCCCGAGGGCCGGACTCTGAGGGTGGCCGAGGCCGACGAGATCATCTTCGAGGCGTCCCGCAGCCCGGTGGAAGGCCGCCTCAAGGTGATCGTCTGCGACCGGTTCCAAACCGCCGAGCCCGAAGCCGTGGCCAGTCTGCTCAAGACCATCGAAGAGCCGCCCCCCACCGCGGTCATCGTGCTGTTGAGCGAGGAGATCCCTCCCGATCACACCACCGTGGCCTCCCGATGCGTCATCGTGGAGTTCGACCCGGTGCCCGACGACGATGTGCGCCGCATTCTCGAGCGCGAGGGGGTGGGCTCCGAGGGCCTGGACGACATCGTGGCCGCCGCGGCGGGAGACGTGAGCCGGGCTCGGCTGTTGGCCACCGACGAGGGCCTCGGTGCCCGTCGCCAGGCATGGGCCGCGGCGCCGTCCCGGCTAGACGGCACCGGTACCACCGTGTCGGCCCTGGTCGACGAACTGCGATCACTCATCGATGAAGCCCAAGCCCCTCTGACCGCTCGCCAGCAGGCCGAGTCCGAAGACCTCGCCCGAATCGAAGCCGACGTGGGCGCCCAAGCCCGACTGCGCCGGGAAATGGACGCCCGCCACCGCCGAGAACAACGCCTCCTGCGAGCCGACGAACTCCGCTTCGGCCTAGCCACCCTGGCCGCCTTCTACCGCAAACAAATGGCCGACGATCGCCACGCCCCCGAGGCTGTCGCCGCCATAACCCGCATCCGCGACACCCACGCCGGCCTAGTCAGAAACCCCAACGAACCCCTCATCCTCCAGTCCCTTTTCCTATCTCTCCCCCGCCAATAGGGCTGGTAGCCTGACCCCCGCGCCCGAGTAGCTCAGTCGGTAGAGCAATTCATTCGTAATGAATAGGTCAGGAGTTCGATTCTCCTCTCGGGCTCTGATCGCCAATCGGTCTTGCCCTTTTTCTATATCCGTTCGGATATACTTAAGCTGTGAATCCCATTCAGTCCATCCGGGACGTGGCTGGCATGACTCAGCGCGGGTTGGCTGATGCTGCCGATACCTCCCAGCCCACGGTGGCTGCCTACGAAGCCGGCGCTAAGAGCCCGACATGGCGCACGGTGGAGCGGATGGCTTGTTCTGTGGGGCTCTCCTGTTATCCGATAGTTGGAACACCGTTAACCCGCGATCAGGCGAGAAGCTTGGCCCTCCACGCCGCGATCTCTCAGGAACTGAGGAAACGGGGAGACGAGGTTCTTGGTATTGCTCGCCGGAACATCTCTCAGATGCGGTCACTCAACCCCCATGCCTCGACGCTGCTAGATGAGTGGCAGCGAATTCTCAATGGGACAACCGACCAGATCGTTGCCCGAATGCTCGACCCCAGCGAGCACGGGCGAGATCTCCGCCAAGTCACCCCGTTTGCCGGAGTGCTCTCTCCGACAAAGCGTGCCGCCGTCTACAAGTCGTTCCGGAGTGCAGCGTGAATCGCGATGCGTTTGACCATGCGGTCCGAGCTGCCGGGGCGATCCTTGGTGAGAACGAGCTCCTGGTGATTGGTAGCCAGGCTCTCCACGCTTCCATCTCGACTGATCTGCCTCCTGAGGCTCTCCGTTCAGTGGAGGCCGACATTGCTGCGCTCGACGACCCCGGCCAAGAAAAGGCCGACCTAATTGACGGAGCGATCGGTGAGGCTTCGATCTTCCACGAGACCTTCGGCTACTACGCCCAGGGGGTCGCTCAGTCCACAGCTGTCCTTCCTCACGGATGGCAGGACCGCCTCATCAGATACGAGACGCCGAGCACCAACGGCGTCGTGGCCTGGTGCCTTGAAATACACGACCTCTGGATTTCCAAGGCTGTTGCTCTGCGGCCGAAGGACATCGAATTCTGTACGGCACTAATCGCAAACCAACTTGTGGTAGTTCCCACCCTTCATAGCCGCCTAGAAGACGTTGCCGGGATTGACGAAGAGAGGCGGTCCCACATCGCAGGTCTGATCGAGCGACTCGACCAGTCCTGAGGTCAGGAGTTCGATTCTCCTCTCGGGCTCTCCGGGGGCACATCATCGGTGCAGACGGAAAGCCCGACTTGCCCGACTCAGGATTCGCCCTGAATCAGAGGCTAGTACTGTCTCCCGCTATGTCCTCCACAGACGATTTCGTGCTGATCGACCACCCTCGGCCCGACATCGCGCTTGTCACGCTGAACCGGCCCGAGCGCATGAACGCCATGGCTTTCGATGTGATGGTGCCCCTCGCTGAGGCCCTGCGGGACGTGAACAACGACAACGACATTCGGGCGGTGGTGGTCACCGGCGCCGGCCACGGCTTCTGCTCCGGCGCTGACCTGGTGAGCGCGGGCCGGGTGCCTTACATAGATGGTCTTACTCCTTCAACGATCGCCCACCGGGCCGCCGACCGTCTTCACGAGGTCATAGAGCTGATAGGCGACCTGCACCAGGCGGTGATTGCGGCCATCAACGGCGCGGCCATCGGTGGGGGGATGTGCCTTGCTCTGGCCTGCGACATACGCATTGCGTCCACCGATGCCTACTTCCGTGCTGCTGGCATCAACAACGGCCTCACTGCGGCCGAGTTGGGCCTCAGCTTCACGTTGCCCAGGGCGATCGGGTCGTCGCGTGCCTTTGAGATAATGCTCACCGGAAGGGACGTCGATGCCGATGAAGCGGCCCGCATCGGCCTCGTGAGCGAGACGGTGCCGCCGGCCGACCTGTTGGAGCGTTGCTACGAGATCGGCACCGGGATCGCCGCCTTCAGCCGTCCCGGCACCGAGCTCACCAAGCGAATGCTCTGGGCCGGCCTGGAGGCGTCCAGCTACGCGGCCCACATGCGCTCGGAGATGAACGCACAGCTGCTGGTGCGAATGACCACCCGCAACTTCGAAGAAGCCGTCCTGGCCCGCTCCGAGAAGCGCCCACCGGTCTTCGAGGATTGACGCCCACAACGCGTCGCGGCTTTTGAGTCGTTTGAGGACTGACTGGATGCGATGAAGCGTCGCCTACGAGCCGTCTACCAGCCGCATGGGGAGCATGGTTAGGGCGGAGAGGCTGCCGTCTGCGGCGGAGTTCTCGAAGCCGGTCAAGGTTGCCCAGTCACCGGAGGCGGGGCGCTCGTCGAATGGCAGCGGGGTCTCGAACGGGAGGTTTTGGCCGAGTGCTCCACCCTGGGCCAGGGCCAGGCCCAACAGACCGTCCTGGTCCTCGATTTGGAACACGATCGTGCCTTCGAAGGCGTTGCCCTCACCCACAACCACGGTGCCCCCGGCCAGCAGTTCGCCCACCATGGGGGATTCCACCACGATGTCATCCGACTGGGCGCTAATCACCACCCAGGCCAGCGATCCGTCGTCAAGTTGAACTTGTTGCATATGGATTCTTGTGGCCATCCCGAACGGCGAGCCGTCCTCGCCCAGCCTGGGCAGCTCGGCGGTGGCGCTCGTGCCGGATTGGGCAGCCGGACGAGGCTCGGCGGCCCTTTCTCCCCGAGCCACCTGCCGAGCGAAGCCCGCTGCAGCCTCATCGGGAGTGCGCGGCCACGCCTCCGGCTCGAATCTGGGCCACACCAGCAGCTCCGGGAAGGGGATGGCGGTTGGTTCAGGAGTTGGGGTCGGGGTGGTGGGCGTGGGGGTGGGCGTCGGAACAACCACCGTCGGAATCTCGTCCAGGTCCACGGTCTCGACCACGGCCGCCTCAGGCTCCTCTGCGTCGTTGCCGCAGGCAGCCATCACGAGGACTGCCACAAGCAACAGAGCCCACATTCGGCAAGTCACACCCGAACACTATCCTGGGGCGTCCATGCTCCCTGCCGACGTCAAGCCCATATCGGTTGACGACCACGTCATCGAGCCGCCCCATCTGTGGCAGAGCCGCCTGCCTGCGGCCTACCGAGATCGCGGCCCCCGAGTCGTCGAGTTGGAGAACGGCACCGAGGCGTGGCTCTACGAAGACCAGGTGGTCCAAACGGTGCGGGGCAACACCCGCACCCTCCCGGGATTCGACGACGACCCGCTGGGCGTGGCCCGGTTCAGCGAGATGCGCCCCGGCTGTTACGACCCCTCAGCCCGCCTGGACGACATGGATCTCGACGGCATCTGGGCCCAGGTCAACTTCCCCGACTTCAGCCGATTCGCCGGCCACCGGTTCGTGGTCAGCCACGACTTCGATCTGGCCGCGCTGTGCGTGCGGGCCTACAACGACTTCATTTTGGAGGAGTGGTGCGCCACCGACCCTCAGCGGCTCATCCCCCTGATTGTGGTGCCGCTGTGGGATCCGGCCGCCGCTGCTGAGGAGGTAAGGCGCACCGCGGCCATGGGCGCCCGGGCGGTGGCCTTCTCGGAGAATCCCACCTCGCTGGGCCTGCCGTCGGTGTTCACCGACCATTGGGAGCCGCTGTGGTCCGCGGTGGCCGAGACCGGCCTGGTGGTGTGCCTGCACATAGGCTCATCGTCCAAGCTCATCAAGTCGTCCGACGATGCCCCTCCGTGCCTCGTTCTGCCCTACGTGGGCGCCAACTCCATGATCGCCTGCTCCGATTGGCTGTTCTCCGGCATCTTGGACCGCCACCGGTCCATTCAGGTCGCCTTCTCCGAGGGCGGCGCCGGCTGGGCCCCCTACCTGCTGGAGCAGTCCAGCCAAGTGTTCGACAACTTCCGGGTGCAACTCCCCGCTGAGCGTCCCCCTCGAGAGACCTTCGCCGAGCACATGACTGTGTGCATGCTGCGCGACGACACCGCCATCGCCGCCCTCGACGCGATCGGCGAAAACAACATCACCTGGGAGTCCGACTATCCCCACGAGTCCACCCTGTTCCCCAACAGCATGGAGTCCCTCAAACACACCACCGCTCCCATGGCCGAGGACGTTGCCCGCAAATTCGCCGAGACCAACGCCCGGCGGTTGTTCAAGATTTAGGCGTTCTCGTCCTTGTCGTACCCGAACTTCTCCATCGAGGCTTCGAACGCCGCCTGCGTGGAGTAAACCGTCACGCGGTCGAACTGCCGTTGGATGTTTCGGTCGGTCACGTCGGCGTGTACGTCCACTGCCATCTTGGCCAGCCCCACCGCTTCAGTGGGCAGAGACATCAGGTGGCGGCAGAACGCGTACACCTCGTCCATCAGCGACTCCGCCGGGAACACCTCGTGTACTAGCCCGATCGACTTGGCCTGCTCCGCATCCACCTCCATGGTGGCCATGGCCATCCACTTGGCCCAACTCGGCCCAATGAGCCGGGTCAGCCTGCTGGTCCCGCCGCTGCCGGCGATGCCTCCAAGCTTCACTTCCGGCAGCAGGAATGACGCCTCCGGGGTGCAGAACCGGAAGTCCACCGAGCCGGCCATCTCCACCCCGGCCCCCAAACACCGCGCTTGGATGGCCATGATCACCGGCTTCTCCACCGCCTCCATCTCGTCGTAGAGCAGGTGGTGGCTGCGGTAGTCGCGGCGAAAGTTCCAGCCCGGATGCTGGTCCATTGTCTCGGGATTGCCGGGACGATTCCCGGCCGGGCTGGAGATGTCCTGTCCGGCGGTGAAATAGCGGCCCTTGGCGGTGATCACCAGGCATTTCAGGTCATCGCGGTCGCCCAGCGCCAGCACGGCCTCCCATAGAGCCGCGGTCATGTCATGGCTGATGGCGTTCAGCTTGTCGGGCCGGTCGAGGGTGACCGTGATGATCCCGTCGTCTACATCGATAACGGCGTTGGGATGGCCTTTGAGCTCTCCTGCCACCTAGCCAGCTTCGCGCAGGCGGGTGGTGCGGTGCACCGGGTCGGTGTCGATCTTGGGGATCACGTGCTCGCCCATGAGCTGGATCATCTTGAGGTCGTCGGCCCGATCAGCCGAGCCCAATCCGAACACCAGTTGGTCGGCCCCCGCGTCGGCCCACGCCTGGGCGCCCTTCAGCGCTTGGTCGGGGTTGCCCATCACCGCGCCCGGTTGGCCGATCATCGCTTGGGCCTCCTCGATGGGGGGCATGGGGATGGTCTGGGGCCAGGGCGGCACCCACTCGGGCCGGGGGAAGGTGTCGTGGTAGCGGAACACGTTGGACTGGAGGTAGGTCATAGACGACCGCATGATGGCGTCCACCGCCTCCTCGGTGATCTCGGCCACGAATGCCCCGCTGGTCACCATGATGTTGTCGTTCACGTACGCCCCCACCGGCTCGGCGTTGCCGATCTCGTTCTTGTACGCCTCCAGCACCGGGGCCAGCTCTGCCAGCTCTCCCACCGAGAAGCCCAGCACGCCGAGGCCCTTGCGGGCGGCCATGGCGTAGCTGGTGGTGTTGCCTGCCGCATACCACATGGCCGGGTGGCCTTTGCCCCACGGCTTGGGCAGCACCTTGCGGGGCGGCAGCGACCAGAACTTGCCCTCGTAGCCCTCGTAGGTGTCCTGGGTCCACATCTTGGCGAACTCGCCGATCACGTCCTCCCAGATCTCCTTGGTGGCCGAGGTGTCGGTGATGCCCTCTTTGTGCAGGAAGCCGAGAATCTCGTGGCTTCCCGCGCCCCGGCCGGTGCCGAACTCGAAGCGGCCCCCGGAGAGGTGGTCGAGCATGGCCACCCGCTCGGCCACCTTGGCGGGGTGGTTCACCTGGGGGAGAGGGTTGAAGATGCCCGATCCGATGTGGATGCGCTCGGTGGCATGGGCCAGATAGCCGGCCACCGCGTCGTTGGCCGACAGGTGGGAGTACTCGTCGAGGAAGTGGTGCTCGGTGAGCCACACGTACTTGAACCCGGCCTTGTCGGCCGCAATCACCAGCTCCAATTCCTCCATCAACGCCTTGTGCTCGGCTTCGGGATCGCCCTCCCGGCGGAACTGGGGCACGTAGCCCTGGATGAATACTCCAAACTCCATGTCAGCCTCTTTTCTGGGTGCTTTTGGTTGTTCCTTCTCAGTGGCGCTAGGCGGCGGCCTCGCGCAGGCGGGTGGTGCGGTGCACCGGGTCGGTGTCGATCTTGGGAATCACGTGCTTGCCCAACAGCTCGATGGTCTTCAGGTCGTCGGCCCGCTCGCTGGAGCCCATGCCGAACACCAGCTGGTCGGCCCCGGCATCGGCCCATTGCTGGCAGGCCTTGAGAGCCTGGTCGGGGTCGCCCATCACGCTGCCCGGCTGGCCCACGGTTTCCCACAGGTCATCGGCGCTGGGCATCGGAATGGTCTGAGGCCACGGCGGCACCCATTCGGGCCGGGGGAAGGTGTCGTGGTAGCGGAACACGTTGGACTGGAGGTAGGTCATCGACGACCGCAGGGCGTGGTCAACCGCCCCTTGGTCGGATTCGGCCACGAACGCCCCGGTGGTCACCATCAGGTTGTCGTTCACGAACGCCCCCACCGGCTCGGCGTTGACAATGTCGCGCTTGTAGGCCTCTAGCACCGGGGCCAGCTCATCGAGGGCGCCCACCGAGAAACCGAGCACGCCGAGACCCTTGCGGGCGGCCATGGCGTAGCTGGTCACGTTGCCCGCCGCGTACCACATGGCCGGATGGCCTTTGCCCCACGGCTTGGGCAGCACCTTGCGGGGAGGCAGCGACCAGAATTTGCCCTCGTAGCCCTCGTAGGTGTCCTGGGTCCACATCTTGGCGAACTCGCCGATCACGTCTTCCCAGATTTCTTTGGTGTGGGAGGTGTCGGTGATGCCCTCCTTGTGCAGGAATCCCAGGATCTCGTGGCTGCCCGCGCCGCGGCCGGTGCCGAACTCAAACCGGCCGCCGGTCAAGTGGTCGAGCATGGCCACCCGCTCGGCCACCTTGGCCGGGTGGTTCACCTGGGGCAGCGGGTTGAAGATGCCCGAGCCGATGTGGATGCGCTCGGTGGCATGGGCCAGGTACCCGGCGATGGCGTCGTTGGCCGACATGTGGGAGTACTCGTCGAGGAAGTGGTGCTCGGGCAGCCACACGTACTTGAACCCGGCCTTGTCGGCTGCGATCACCAGGTCGAGTTCCTCCATGAACGCAGTGTGCTCGGCGTCGGGATCGACGTCCCGGCGGTGCTGGGGCACGTATCCCTGGATGAAAAGTCCAAACTCCATGTCGGCCTCTCTGTCGACTTTCGGCTGATATTTCCTAACATCCCGCCCGCCTCAGGGCATAAGTGCGGGAGCGAATAGGCTGCCGGGCCGTGCCTCCCATTCGCCCCGAGCAACCGCCAACCCCGCCCCGAGATGCCTTCGCCATCCACCGGGCCCCGGTCGACGGCGACCTGTCGCTGGCTTACATCCGCGAGGGAGAGGGCGGCTACCCCTTGGTGCTGGTCCACGGCTATCCCGAGACCAAGCGCATCTGGTGGCGCAACATCATCCCGCTGGCCGAGGCTGGCTACGAGGTGATCGTTCCCGACCTGCGGGGCTACGGCGACTCTGACCTTTCTGAAAATGACCAGTACGACCTGGTGCTGTACTCCCGAGACATCCACACCCTGGTTCACGACGTGCTCGGCCACCAGCGGGTCGGGCTGCTGGGCGGTGACGTGGGCGGCGCGGTGATCGTGGACATGGCCAACCGCTGGCCCGAGTTCGCCGAGCGGATGGTGTTCTTCAACACCGTGGCCCCCTTCATCGTCGACCAGGTGGACTGGTACACCGAGCGGGGACTGTCGCTGAACCCGCTGCCCCACGGCCCCACCGGCGACTACCGCATCCGCCAAGGCCGCGACCCCGACAAATTGCGAGCCGAGCTCGACACCCCCGAGCGCCGCCGTCGCTACGTGAAGGACTTCTACGAGCATCGGCTATTGGCCTCCCAGTACTCCTTCGAAGAGGACGACTACGACTTCATGACCGAGCCGTTTGCCGACTTGGAGCGGCTGGCCTCGGGCTGGTCGGTGTACCAGCTGGAATACGGCCGGCCGATGACCGAGCCGCCCATGATGGGCACTCAGGTGCAGGCCCCCACGCTCATCCTGTACGGCCCCGACGACCAGATCGTGCCCAAGGACTTCCCCAAACGCTGCGAGATCTCCTTCGCCAACCGGGTGGGGCCAGTGGTGATCCCCGAGTGCGGCCACTTCCTCCAGTGGGAGCGGGCCGACGTGTTCAACGAGCTGGTGAAGTACTTCTACGCCGATCTGAGGGAAGGGAAGGGCTGATGCACCTCAACGAGTTCGCCGACACCGTCGAGCCGCTGGACATGACGGCCACCGCCGAGTTCGAGAGCCTGTGTACCAGCGCCGCCGACCTGGGCATCGCCCACGGCTCAAACATCTCTTATGTGTCCCGCAACATCGTGGCCCGCCATCACCGCTTCCACTTCTCCGAGTGGGGCAGCCCCGACGCTCCCACGGTGCTGCTACTGCACGGTGGCAACCAATCGTGCCATTCCTGGGACCTGGTCAGCCTGGCGCTGGCTGATCGCTACCACGTTCTGGCCCTCGACCAACGGGGCCACGGTGACAGCGAATGGGCCCGCGACGCCGACTACTCCTCGGGGGCCATGGCCGCCGACGCCGCCGCCTTCTGCGAGGCGCTCGGGGTGGTCGACCCCATCATCATGGGCCACTCCATGGGCGGCATGAACACCATGCGCCTCACCCTCGACCACCCGGAGGTGCCCAAGGCCATCGTGCTGGTGGACATCGGCCCGGAGATCTCCGAGGTCGGCACCCAAGTAATCCGCACCTTCGTCACCGAGAACCGGGAGTTCCAAGACTTGGACGACTTCGTGGCCGCGGTGCAGAAGTACGACCCCTATCGCAGCCGGGAGCACATCGAGCGAACCGTCAAGTACAACCTGCTCCAGCGGGTGGACGGCACCTACATCTCCAAGGTGGATCACGGCCCCCGACTCGCCCACGGTGCCGAGCACCGCCGGGCCGGCGACCGCTTCACCCTGGAAGACGCCGAGCGCATCGCCCAGCCGGTGCTGCTGGTGCGCGGCGCCGACTCCTGGGTGCTCACCGCCGAGGCCGCCGAGCGGTTTGCCGACGCCCTGCCCCACGGCCAGCTGGTGACCGTGCCCGATTGCAGCCACAACGTCCACGGCCAGAACACCCCCGGCTTTTTGGCTGCCGTCGAGCCATTTCTAGAAAGCTTCACGCCATGAGCGACATCAGCACCGCAGTCGAGGCCTGGGATGAGTGGTGCGATCTGCTCAAGCGGATGGGCCGCGAGGTGGTCGCTCCGCCCTATCCCACCGCCGACGGCGGCGACATGGAGATGCTCGAGCACCTGGCCGACAACGTGGAGGGGTTCTTGGGCTGGGAGGTATTCCACGCCGACCCCACCCGCCCGTTCTTCAACCGCCAGAACGACCTGACCGTCCAGTGGGGCGGCCCCAACGCCGACAACGTGTACCGCCATGCCCGCATCGAGCCCGGACGCCGCTACCGCATCACCGGCAACATGCACGGCTGCGACGATTTCATCATCGCCCTGCGAGCCGGGTTCATGCACAACGACATCTGGGGCACCAAGGCCACCGTCACCGCCCACGACCTGGGCCTCGCCCGCCACGACGACTTCGAGATCCTGCTGGGCGGCGACGAGCCCGGCGCGGTGGCCATTCCCGACGGCGTGCTGTCGGCGTCGATCCGGGAGTACTACTTCGACTGGACCGCCGATGAGCCGGCCTTCTTCACCATCGAGTGCCTCGACCCCGAGCCCGCCCCCGTGCTCGACGGCCCCACCTTCGCCAACCGGGTGCGCCGGGCCATGATGCAGATGACCGACTCCATCGAGCGGTGGAACGCCTACATGGTGATGAACCGGGCCGAGCGCATCGACAACACCTTCACCAACCGCACCCTGGAGGTGTCCAAGGGCCTGTCCATGGCCCGCTACGAGTTCTGCTTCTGGGATCTAGAGCCCGACCAGGCCCTGATCGTGACCGCCGAGGTGCCCGAAGCCCACTACTGGGGCGCACAGCTCTACATGATGGGCACCTTCGAGCTAGTCGACACCTACGCCCACATCTCCTGTCGCAACCAGACCCAGACCACCGTCTCCTCCGACGGCAAGGTGCGCTACGTGGTGTGTGGCACCGACCCCGGCCTCGCCAACTGGCTCGACAGCGCCAACCGCCGCAACGGCCTATGCACCCTGCGCTGGTTCTGGCCCACCGGCGACCAAGCCATGGCCCCCACCACCGAGGTCGTCCCTCTAGCCGACGTGGCCGCCGCCCTCCCCGACGACCACCCCGCCGTCACCCCCCAAGAGCACGCCGCCGACCTAGCCACCCGCCAAACCCACCTCCGGCACCGATTCAGAACCTGAGAAGCCCTCCAGCGAGGGCGTGCTGAGAGTCCCTCGACCCACTAGTGGGCAGCGGGTCGGCAGTGGCTCATGATGAGGCGTCGGGATCGTCGGGTCGGATGATGATCTGATGCTCGAGCAGGCGGGTGTAGGTGACGACGACGCGGTCGCCTGCGGTGTTCTCAAGCACGGCTGTGGCTGGTCGTAGCTTCGCAACAATCATCTCTTCGCCATAGACGACCAGCGCTTGGCCTTCCGATAGGTCAGGCCTTAGCACACGGCCTGCCGCTATAGAGGAGGCCACGTCGCGGCCTCCGAGACCGGCGAGGAGGCCAATGGCCAGAGCGGCGGTTGCCGCTGCGCCGCCGGTCAGCACTATGAGAATTGTGGTCTCGACGCCTAGTTGGCCGAGGGCGACTATCACCGATCCGGCGATAACCGTGCTTCGCAAGGTGCGCTCCGCCAGTCGGCTTCGCTGGCCGGTGGCTCGCAGAAAGCCGCGGCTCAACGACCCCGAAATAGCGATGGCCAGCGCATAGCCGGCCAACAGGATCAGACCGGCGGCCAGCACGTTTGGCATCCAGCTCAAGATGTCGCTGGGTATGGGGCGGAGAGTGTCGGGGCTGGTGGCGGCCATGGCCACGATCGCGCCCGTCGCGGTGGCCAGCCAGAACACGAAGACGCTGGCTGCACCAGCGATTTCCTGGAGCACCGGTCGGCGGGTATCCCGGGACAGCCAACGCCGCAAGACCGAGCCAACCAAGGCCCCCACTAAGAGGCCGCCCCCAACTGCGGCCGCCGCAATAATCCAGCGCTCATTGATCATCGTGATCATCCCCTGAGTCCAGATCGAATATAGCCTTAGCAGCCTTCCAACCCAGATTGACCAGGTCGATCAAGAGCCAGGCTTCCTCCCGGGCCTGCAAGCGTTCGCGAACTCGTGCTTCGATGCGCTCTTCCAGGCCCGGCCCTGGAGTCAACAAGTCGGCAAACAGCTCCGGACTGACCTGCTCGGCGATGAGCAACTCCCGATCCAGTTCGCCCAGGGAGATGCCGAGCGCCTCTATCTCGGCATCAACGTCCAGCCTGTCGGTCACGAATGCGTCGTGGGACCTCAGATCAGTCATCTGCTACCTCGCTCTACTGCTTCTGCCAATGTCCGGCGGGCCCGCAGCAGGCGGATCTTCACCTGTCCGAGGGATATTCCCAGTGTGTCTGCGATCTCCTGGTAGGGCATCTCCAGCCCGACCCGAAACGCCAAGATGCTCCGAGAGAGCTCATCTAGGACATTCAGTTGCGCGGTCACGGACTCCAGGTCACGGCGGTCGATGACGCGCCGCTCCGGGCCGAAAACGGGTTGATCGGGCAGTCTCTGCGGGTCCCAAGGCTCCTCACGCGAGCGGCGCAGCGTTGACACCGCGGTGTTGTGGGTAATCCGCAGCAGCCAATGACGAATCGGGCTTTCACCCCGGAATGAGTCCAAGTGGTCCCACGCGTTGATAATCGATTCCTGTACCACGTCTTCTGCCAAGGAGGTGTCTCGCACGATGGCCACCGCCACCTGGTACATGGCCGACGCGTGCTCGCGCACCAAGTCTTCGAAACCATCCACTGGCCGCTCTGAGATCGAGCCAGTCGGCACTGATGGCGATCGCGGAGTCACCGGGTAAAGACGCAGACTATGCCCAAGAGTTACAGCATATTTTTTCTTGTAACTTTCGCCTGTTTGCAGCGTCTCCCAACCAGCAGGCCAAGAAAGGGATGTGGCCTGATGAAAGGAGACCGCAATGGGTGTTCTGTTTGCTGACATCGAATGGCGCGAGGGGGTGGAGGAGGCCTGGAACGATCTTGTCGGATTCGCTCCCCGCCTCATCGCTGCCGTTGCGGTTCTGCTCGTGGGGTGGTTCATCGCCTCGCTGCTTCGCCGCGTCCTCCAGCGAGTGTTGGACAAGATCAGGTTCCCCGATCTAATGGAGCGCTCCGGTCTGCAAGCCCCGCTCGCTCGAGTGGGGCTCAAAGAGCCCTCTCGGCTGCTCGCTACCGTCATCTTCTGGGCTGCGATGTTGCTTGTGCTCCAACTCGCCATTGACACATTCGGCGAGTCGGCCATTCAGGACGCCCTCGACGACCTTGTCGGGTTCCTTCCCAGTCTGTTCATCTCAATCGTGATCGTGGTGGTCACCGGCGCCATTGCAACCCGAGTCGCAGACCTGGTTCGCACGACATTGAGCGAGCAGTCTTACGGTAGGAACTTGTCTCGCATAGCGGGTGGTGCGATCTGGGTGGTCGGCGTCTTTGCTGCCTTGAACCAGATCGAGATCGCCGAAGACATCCTCACCGTCTTGTTCATCGCCGTGGTCGGCACCATTGGCCTCGTCATCGTCGTGATGTTCGGCGTCAGCGGCATCCAAGCTGCGCGCGAGAGATTCTGGCCCAGCGTCTTCAACCTCTTCGGAAACGACGACAACGAAGACCGGCAATCCCGCACTGACTAACTATCCAAAATTCCTCACCCCTCCCCTCCCCTCCCAACCAAAGCGCCCGGGGAGGGGTGAGGCGCGCCACCACAAGAGCAGGCCGGACACCGGTTGTGCCCGCAGGACCGCCCAAGTCGAAAACAGCAGAACCTAGATTGGAGCCCAGTGAAGATAGCCATCGTCTACAACCGCGACAGCAAGAACGTGATCAACCTCTTTGGCGCGCCCAACAAGGAGAAGATCGGAATGCGCACCATCAAGCGACTGTCGACGGCGCTGACCAATGGCGGGCACCAGGTCAAGGCCTTTGAGGCCGACAAGGAGCTAATCAGTCGGCTTGAGGAGTTCATGCCAAGGGTCATCAAGGGCGAGCAGCCCGGCATGGTGTTCAACGTCTCCTACGGGCTACAGGGCCAGGCCCGCTACACCCATGTGCCCAGCATTTTGGAGATGGTCGGTATCCCATATGTGGCTTCCGGTCCGCTGGGCCATTCGCTGGCATTGGACAAGGTGGTCACCAAGATGATCTTGCGCCAGCACGCCATCCCAACCCCGGAGTTCGGGGTCTTGGAGACGCCCGAGGCGCCAATTCCCCCCGACGTCGTGTATCCCGCCATTGTGAAGCCCAAGAACGAGGCCGTGTCGTTCGGCTTGAAGGTGGTCCACAATGACCAGGAGCTACGCGAGGGGGCGGGGGTCATCTTCGACGCCTACCATCAGCCGGTCCTCGTCGAGCGGTTCATCGAGGGCCGCGAGATCAACGTCGGCATCCTGGGAAACAGCCCCCCCGAAGCATTTCCTCCAGTTGAATTGTCGTTCGGCGCCGAAGGCCCCCAGATCTACACCTACGAGGACAAGACGGGCCGAAGCGGGCGCAGCATAGAGCCCATCTGCCCGGCCCCGATCAGCGACGATCTCACCGCAGAGGCCCAAGACATTGCCGTGCGATCCTTCCGCGCCCTCGGCCTCTACGACTGCGCCAGGGTGGATCTTCGCCTCGACGACCAGGGCAAGCTCTATGTGCTGGAGGTGAACAGTCTCCCCAGCCTGGGCGAGCACGGCTCATACCTCGTGGGGGCGGCCTACGTCGGGCTCGACTTCGAGAAGTTCGTGAATCAACTGGTAGATGTAGCCCAAGCCCGGTACTTCGGCACTCCCAACCCGCCGGTGATCGATGGCGAGAAGGCTGATCCCCGCCAGCACGCCGTGGCGTACATCACCCAGCGGCGCGATCGCATCGAGCGAGGCATCAAGGACTGGGTGGCGCTCTCCAGCCCCTATGACGACCCCGTCGGCCTGCGGCGGGCGCTGACTCGGGCCGAAGACCTGTTCGGCGAGCTGGCCATGAGCTCTGTGTCCGAGCTGACCAGCAAACCCCACGCGGCTACCTGGCAGACCCAGTCGGGCCTTGACGGCGGCACACTGTTTTTGGCCAGCCTTGACACACCCCGAAGCCCCCTGTCGCCCGTCCAGCCATTCCGCCGCGATCCCGAACGGCTGTACGGGGAGGCCATCGGCCAACGCGCCGGTTTGGTATGCCTGGAGTACGCCCTGCGCAGCCTGCGCAGCATTCGAAGGCTGAGGCGCCTGCCTCTGGGAGTGCTGCTGTGTACCGACGAGGTGCTGGGATGCCAGCAAAGCGCCGAGTTGATCCAGGCCGCTGCTGCCCGGGCGGAACGCGTCATCGTGTTGGCCCCGTCTATTGAGCCGAACAGCATTGTGCTGCGCCGGCGGGGAAACCGCCAGTACACGCTGGCGGTCACCGGCAAGCCCATCTGGCCCACACAGACCACACCCAAGCAGTCCACCACCCGGTGGACCATCGCGAAGCTCGAGAGCATCGCCCAACTCACCTCCCGCAGCAGAGCGGTATCGGTCTCCATCCTCGATCTGTCCACCCAGGGGTACAGCCTTCATCTGCCCCACCATGTGCAGGCGAGCATCTCCATCACCTACCGCCAGCAAGAGCGGGCGCAAGAGATCGAGCAGGAGATCCGGGCGATCCTGGGTCGCGGTAAGACCCGTTGGGAGTTGACGATGGACTGGGATCGCCCGCCGATGCCCGAGACTGTGGAGAATCTGGTTCTGTTCGAGCAGCTCAACCAGGTTGCCGAGCACCATGGGATAAGCCTCAAGCGCACAACCTCCAGCATCGCCTCGCTCGCAGGCTTGGTCGACGCCTCCACCCCTTGCCTGTGCGGTGTTGGCCCCGAGGCCCTAAGCAGGGGAATGCCCGGTGAGAGCATCGAGCGGATCAGCCTCATCGAGCGAACCCTTGTGCTTGCTGAATTCCTGGCTCAGGACCTTCCCCGGTGACCGCTTTGGGGGACGGTGCCCGCCTTCACAGCTCAAATCCACGCCGACGGCGCCGTGAGACCGAAGACGAGAAATTCAACCGCCGCACCTTGGAACCGCAGCGGGTGGCCAGTGCCAGCGGGGGAATGGTCTCTACCGCGCATCCCGGTGCCACCGCCGCGGGTGTGGCCGCGCTGGAAGCTGGCGGAAACGCAGTCGACGCCGCCGTCTGGGCCGCGCTGGCCCTCGGAGTGTGCGAGCCGGCCGCTTCAGGATTAGGCGGCCAGACGATGATGCTGGTCCATCTTGCCGACGAAAATCGCACGTTCGCATTGGACGGTTCTTCCCGTGCGCCCAGCCTGGCCACCATCGACGCCTTCGACAACTTCCCACGAGAGCGACGCCGGGGGCATCGCGCCACAACGGTGGCCAGTTCGCCCGCGGTGTACGACTACGCGCTCAAGCGGTATGGCCGCCTTGGTGTCTCGGAAGCTCTGCAACCGGCCATTCGCCTCGCAGAGGAGGGCTACAAGGTCAGCGAGCTTCAGGGGCAGCTGAATCGTAGAGAGCGCAAGCATTTGCTCAAGTCATCGGGGGCTGCCTCTCTCTTCTTGCGCCAGGGAAGGCTCGCTTACCGAGAGGGCGATACGTTTCGTCAACCTGTGTTGGCAACAACACTGCATAGGCTGGCCGATGTCGGATTCGAAGACTTCTACCTGGGAAAAATCGCCCAGCTCATCGTCGAAGATATGGAGCAAAACGGCGGCTTCGTCCGAGCCGACGATCTCGCCCTGATACCCCAGCCCATCGAGCGCGAGCCCCTCAAGGGACGCTTCTACGGGAATCAAGTGCGCACCATGCCACCTCCCAGCGCCGGACGCACCCTCATCGAGATGATGAACATTTACAAGGCTCTTCCCGCCGAGTTTCGCAATCTCGACACCCCCGGGGGGGCGGTCTTGTTCGCCAAAGCTGTCCAACAGGCCTTTTGGGATCGTCAAGACCGGCCGTTCGACCCCGCCTTCTACCCGCAGGTCGACCAAGAGAAGATGCTCAGCCCCAGCTACGGCCGAGCGCTGGCTGCCAGAATGCTCCAGGAGTACTTGGGCAACGGCGAAACCACCCACCTCTCGGTGATGGACGCCGACGGAAACGCAGTGGCGTTGACCCAGTCAATTGAGAATGTGTACGGCGCCTGCGCGGCCAGCCCCCAACTCGGCTTCTTGTACAACAACTATCTAAGCGCATTCGACCACCACGACCCCTCCAACCCCTTCTATCTGCGACCCAACGCCGTTCCGTGGGCCAGCGTGGCCCCCACGCTGGTCTTCCAAGAAGGCCAGTGCCGACTGGCCATCGGCTCGCCGGGAAGCGAGCGAATCGCCCCCTCCGTCCTCCAGGTCATGATCCGGCTCCGCAAGCTCTCGCCGCTGGCAGCAGTGGAAGCCCCCCGGCTCCACTGCTCGATAGACGGGGTGGTCTCCCTGGAAGCACCCCGGATGAGCAGCGAAATCCAGGCGGCGCTGGCCCGTGAGGGGTTCGAAATGGACCAACGCGAGGCCTATTCCTTCTACATGGGCTGCGTGCAGATGGTGATGCGGCGGAACGGCTCCTTTGTAGGGGTGGCCGATCCCCGCCGCGACGGGTCCGCCGCAGGACCAAGCTGATGACACTGCCCCTACTCCTGTCGGTACCCCACGCCGGCACCGAGGTTCCCGAAGAAGCCGAGCCCTACTGCATATTGACTCCTTCTCAGATCGCGGCCGACGGCGACGAAGGGGCAGCTGAGATCTACGCGCTGGGCGACCATGTGGAAGCCCACGTGACCACAACCGTGGCCCGGGCGATCGTCGACCTGAACCGGGCCCCCGACGACTTTCGGCCCGACGGCGTAGTGAAGACGCACACATGCTGGCAGGAACCGGTGTACTCGCCCTTCCCGCCAGAGGCGACCGTGCAAGATCTGATCGACCGCCATTGGAAGCCCTACCACCGGCAGCTCTGTGAGCTCGGCGCCAGCGGGAGGTTTCTGCTGGGGGTAGACGGCCACACCATGGCGGCCCACGGTCCCCCAGTAGGCCCCGACGCCGGCAAGCCCCGACCACGGGCTTGCATCAGCAATGACGACCGCACCTGCCCACTATCCTGGCTGGAAGCGCTGCAATCGGCGCTGGCCCGCCACCTGGGCGGCGAGGTCACCATCAACACGCCATTTCGAGGCGGCTACATAACCCGAACCCACGCCGCCGAAATGCCCTGGCTCCAAATCGAGCTGTCCCGAGCACCATTTATGACCAACCAGGCAAAGCGCCAATCAGTCCTCGAAGCGCTAAGCGAACTCAGCGCCCTGATTGAGAAGTCAACGACCTAGCCTCCCGCCAAGCCCACCTAAGGCATCGGTTCCGCACCTAGGGCCGCATCAGGCCGCCGCCGTCCACCTGGAAAGTCTCGCCGGTGACGTATTGGCTGGCGTCGGATAGCAGGAAACCGATCACCGGGGCGATGTCGGTTACGGGGTCGCCGTCGCGGCCCATGGGGTGGTTGTCGAACAGGGCCTTGTACGACGCCAGACGATCGGGATCGTCGTCGGGCGGCGCCCGGTGGGCCACCGACGCCGGGTTCACGCAGTTAACGGTGATGCCGTCGCGGCCCCATTCCCGGGCCGCAGTGCGGGTGAGCGAGCGAATGGCCTCTTTGGCCGCCCCATAAGGCCCGTAACCCGGCCCGCCGGTGATCCCCATGTTGGTGCCGAAGGTGATGATGCGCCCCCGGCCCTTGGCCGCCATGTGGGGGTGAACCGCCTGCATGAACCACAGCGTGCCCTTGGGACCGGTGTTGAGCAGCAGGTCCATGTCGGATTCGTCCACATCCAAAAGCGGCATAGTCGGGCGAAACGACTGGGCGTTGGCCACCAGACCGTCCACCGTGCCCCACCGCTGCACCGTGCGATCTACCACCTCGTTGGTGTGGTCCCGGTCGCCCACCGACCCGGCCACCGACAGCACATCACCGCCTCGCTCTCGCAATTCGGACGCGGTGGCCTCGATCCGCTCGGGCTTGCGGCTGGTCACCGTCAGCTTCGCGCCCTCGTCCACCAGGTACTCCGCGATACCCCGGCCAATCCCTTTCGAGGCTCCGGTGAGGATCACGACCAGGCCCTCAAGCATCGCCTGAGCGTAGTGCTCTCGGCAGTGCGAGCGAGAAACGCTGCTCCTGGCCTTTCCAGATGAGTTCTCCCCGGTTGAGGATGTCGCGCCCGATCAGCATGTCGCCTGCTACGACCTCACCCTCGTAAGTTCGGATCGAAAAAGGGTCGGGCGGATTCTCCTGGTCCGGTCCCACGGCAATGGAGACGTCGTAGGCTGCAACTCTGGCCTGTCCCAAGGTGGTCAAAACCGTGGCATAGCGCACAGGTAGGATGTCCAGGGACTGCACTACCGTGGCGGTGATGATCGACCCTTCAGCACCGGTGTCGATTACCCCTCGACCCCTGAAGCCAGAAGGGACTGGTCGATTATCGATGCGGCGCTGTTCGATCTCCTCGCGCGTCAAGCTGAGTTGGATGTCGACGACAGCCCCGGCAACGCCGATCTCGCCGTCGACGCGCCCGAAGCCAGATTGGTTGCGGCTAATCAGCGATCACCAGATGAGGTATGTAAATCGGGCGATCCTCGGCGAGGACCTGTGTAACCAAGAAGCGGGCCGGAGGCCGATAGGCAAATCCCGCTGCCGAGGCTTCGATGTCTGTTGCAAAGAACTGCGGTTGTGGATCACCTTCAATCAAAAGTGCCCACTGGCCAGCATGTTCGGCGATCATCGAGGCCCGATGAGCGTCAAATCTGGCTTGCAGCCGTTCGAGTACGGGATCGGTCTGGATGCTCCGCATTGTACCGGCTGCCATCCCTACCTGAACGTACAGTTTTGCCATGAGCTGGACCCCTGATCCCCGGCCCGACTGGGTTGCCGCCGTCAACCGGGGCGACGCCGGACCGGTGGTCGACGAGGCCCGCCGCCCGTTCGATCCCCACTTGCTCATGGCCGAGGCCCTGGTGCGCCAAGGCCGAGCCCCCGATGACCGGGCCGCGCTCGGCGACGGTGCCTTCGTCGAACCCCTCACCCTGTTCTGTCACGGGCTGGAGAACGAAGCCGACCTCACCGTTATGGGCCGATGGATGTCGCGCCGCATGATCCTGCGGCTCCTAGAAGTCCGCATCCAGATCAACGACTATCTGGCCGCCGATCCTGGCACTTTCGACGAACCCATCGACCAGCCCATTTTCGTGATCGGCGCGCCTCGCACTGGCACCACCGTCATGCATGGCCTGCTGGCCCAAGATCCCTCCCACCGAGCCCCCGAGGGGTGGGAGCTCCTGCGCCCGGTGCCCCCGCCCGATCCCGATCCCGACATCCGCGCCGCCGACCCCCGCATAGCCCTGGCCGGTGCCGAGCTGGTCATGCCCCAGACGGTGGCCAGCGGAATGCTCTCAATCCACGAGTACTCCGGGCGAATGTTCAAGGAGTGCCTGTCGGCCATGTCGTTCGAGTTCCGCTCCGAAGAGATGGTCAGCCGCACCGACGTGCCCTCCTACCAGGCCTGGTACGACACCGCCGATCTGCGCCCCGCCTACCGCACCTATCGCCGAGTGCTCCAGATCTTGCAGCGGCGCATGCCCACCCGGCGCTGGGTCCTCAAATCGCCCGCCCACCTCCAGGGCCTGCCCGCTCTTATGGAAGTGTTCGACGACGCCCGCTTCGTGATCACCCACCGGGACCCCACCGCCATCTTGCCCTCGGTCACCAGCCTGATCGCCACCATGCGCTGGGCCCATTCCGAGCGGGTGGATTTCGCCGCCATCGGCCGGTACCACCTCGAGCTCTACGCCCGCAGCCTCGACAATCTCATCGACCTCATCGACTCCGGCCGCCTGCCCTCCGACCGCACCGCCCAGGTGCCCCATCGCCAGGTGAGCACCGAGAAGCTGGCTGCCGTCCGGTCGGTGTACGAGCAACTCGGCATGGAGCTGAGCGCCGACGCAGAGGCCGCCATGGCCGCCTACGTGGATGCCACCCCGCCCGGCAAGCACGGCGAACACCGCTACGAGTTCGAAGACCTCGGCCTCACCCGAGCCGAGGTTCGAGCCCGCTTCGCCCGCTACATCGACCGTTTCGACATCCCGGTGGCCGGCAATGGCTGACCAAGAGCACCCTGAAACCGCGTCGGCCTATCGGCTGGCCGAACTGCTCGGCGACCTGCCCCATCCCGACGACTTCGGCCCCGAGGCCTACGAACTGGTGGAGCGCACCCGCGACCTGGTGGCCGCGGTATCCGCCAACGACGCCGACTCCGCCACCCGAGCTGAGATCGCCGCCGCCCTGGCCGACATCACCGAGCAGCTGCGGGCCGCCGCCCGGGATCCCCACATCGTGGTGGCCAAAGACCACGAGGGCACCATCTACAACCTCACCCAAGCCGGATCAGGCCTACTCAACCCCCACGCCCCCCGCCTCATTTTTGACCCGGTGCCCCCGCCCGACCCCGACGCCGAGCCCCGACCCGTGGAGATGCGGGCCACCGTCACCCTCACCGAGGCCCACTCCGGCCCACCCCACCGGGCCCACGGCGGCGTGGTGGCCACCATCCTGGACGAGGCCCTGGGCAACGCCGCCACCCGAGCCGGTGCCACCGGCCTCACCGCCGGCATCAACATCCGCTACAAGACCGGCGTCCCTCTCCACACCCCCCTAGAGGTCACCTGCCGCTACTCCCACACCGAAGGCCGCAAACACATAGCCACCGGCGAGCTAAGAGCCGGCGACACCGTCTGCGCCACTGCCGAAGCGATCTTCATCACTGAATCGCCCTCTTAGCCCCCCGAAAGACCGTGTGCCACGATTGTTCGCATGGTTGACGTCGCTCCTCCGGACGAGGCCGAGATTCTGGGCACCGCAGTAACCGCCTCAGGCTTGGCCGCCGAAGCCCCGGTGAAGATCCCCGTCCAGCGCTACCTCTCCGCCGAGTTCGCCGAGCTGGAGTACGAGCGCATGTGGCCCAAGGTGTGGCATGTGGCCTGCACCGTCGACCACATTGCCAACCCCGGCGACTGGTTCGAGCACCGCCTCGGTAAATATTCGATCATCCTGGTTCGGGGCGAAGGCGGCGTGCTTCGGGGCTTCCAGAACGTCTGCCGCCACCGAGGCAACTCCATCTGCCAGGGATCGGGCACCGGCATCACCGAGCTGCGCTGCCCCTACCACCGCTGGGCTTGGGACCTCACCGGCCGTCTCCGGGAGATCCCCTCCCGCAGAGGCTTCGGCCCCATCAGCAACGACGATCTCCCCTTGGTGCCCGTACAGGTGGACACCTGGGCCCGCCTGGTATTCGTGAACCTCGACCTCGACGCCGAGCCGCTGACCCACTGGCTGGAGGGCATCCCCGACGACATCGCCTGGGCCAACCTCGACGAGTTCCGGGGCACCTATTCCACCGCCACGGCGGTGAACTGCAACTGGAAGGTGGTCAACGAGGGCTTCTCCGAGACCTATCACGTGCAGGGCCTTCACCGGGAGATGCTGGGCAGCATCAACGACGTCAACTCTCCCCAGCGCATCTGGGACCGCCACGGCGTGTCGTATCAGCCCTACGGCGTGCCCAGCCCCCGCCTGGGCCGCGACGTGGACGACCAGACGGTGTGGGAGTCGTTCGTGGTCACCCAGGGCGGCCGCATGGGGCCCGACTATGCCGAGCCCGGCTGTCCCGTCCCCGACGTGCCCGATGGCCAGACCCTCCAAGACGTGATCGCCCAGAAGATCAGGGACCACCAGGCCACCATGGGCGTCGACCTGTCGGGTTACGACACCGCCCAGATCACCCACCTCAGCCAGTACACCCTCTTCCCCAATACCACGGTGCTGATCAGCGCCGACATCTTCACCGTGCTCACCGCCCGACCCGGCCCCAACCCCGACGAGGGCGAGTTGGCCACTATCCACCTCAGCCGGATGCCGTCGGCCGACGCCCCGGCGTCGTCGCCGGTCCACGTCACCGTGCCCATGGACCAGGCCGACTTCGGGTTCGTGCTCAACCAGGACTTCAGTGTCATCCGCACGATGCAAAAGGGCCTCCACCAGCCCGGCTTCACCCATGTGTGGCTGTCAGGCGAGGAGTGCCGCATCATTAACATGCACCGCAACCTGGAGCAGTACTTGGGCTTGGAGCCCGGCGGTTGGGTGCCCGCCGACTAAGCCCGGTGAGCCTGCCCGAGCACCCCGAGGCCATCACCGCTGACTGGCTTACCGAGAACCTGGCCGAGCGCTACCCCGGCACGGTGGTCACCAGCGTGGAGGTGATGGCCATCCACGCCGGCACCAACGCCAACGCCCGCCTGGCCATCACCTACGACGGCGATACCGACATGCCCCCCACCATGTTCGCCAAACTCCCCCCGCTCGACCCCGACCGCCGGGCCCAGATCAACCAAACCGGCATGGGCCGCCGCGAAGCGCTGTTCTACCTGCACCTGGCCCACCGGGTTCCCATGCGCACCCTCACCCCCTATGTGGCCGCTTTCGACCCCGATACCGGGGCGTTCGTCCTGTTGCTGGAAGACCTGGACAACTCAGCCAAGTCACTGCCCGACTACAGAAGTGGGGTCCCGGTGGCCTACGCCGCCGAGGCCATGGACCACTTCGCCGAACTGCACGCCCGCTACGAGGACCCCGACCGCCGGGCCGCCGAAGCCGACTGGGTCCCGTTGGCCACCATGGGAAGCGACTACGGCGCCCGCCTGCTGCGCTACGGGCTCGACAACCACCGCGACAAGCTCACCGACGCCTTCGCCGAGATCTCCGAGCTCTACATCGACCACACCGCCGAGCTCCACAAGGCGTGGGCCGCCGGTCCCATCGGCGGTCCGGCCACCGTGCTCCAAGGCGACGGCCACATTGGTAACCTGTTCGTGACCGAAACGGGCGGGCCGGGCTTCTTGGACTGGGGCCTCATCAACGTGGGCGCTCCCATGCGCGACGTGAGCTACTTCCTCAACATGTCGATGGATCCCGCCGATCGCCTAACCCACGATCAAGCCCTCATCCAGTGTTACCTCGACGCCCGCATCACCCACGGCGCCCAGCCCATCGCGTTTGACGATGCCTGGCTAGCCCACCGCATCCACGCCGCCTACACCGTCCCCGCCAGCTGCCAAGTGGTCACCTTCCCCGAAGACGCCTCCCCCGGCCGCCAAGCCTTCGCCGCCGCCTTCCTCGCCCGCTCCGAAGCCGCCCTAGCCCACCTAAACCCCCGCCCCGCCCTTCGCAACGCTTTGGGCATCTGAGGTTCAAGGGGTGGCTGTTTGGGGTCGGATTGCGGGGGTAGTGCTGGTGTTGACGGCTGCCGCCGCCACCATTGCGTTCGGCTATTCGGAGCAAGACGAGACGATGACGGTGGCTTCCTTTGCCGGAGCATTGAGAGCTTCCGATGGCTTTGCCGGCGACGGTTTCGGTGTATCCGTGGATGTAGACGGGGATGTGATGGTGGTGGGTGCCATCGGGGCGGCCTATGTGTTCACCCGGTCTGACGGCTGGTGGCTGGAGACGGCCAAGTTGAGCGTTCAAAACACTCCCTTAGGCCCACTGGTCAGACGTTTTGATCCTGATGATCCCCGGTATCAATCGGTTGACGGTCAGTACATCAATTTGGGCAACGATGGCGTCGTATACGGCGGCTTCGGTCGTGCAGTGGCTGTGGACGGCGACGTTGTCGTCGTGGGTGCCTACGAGGCGGCTTACGTATTCACCGCGGCAAACGGCGAATGGGTGGAGGCGGCCAAGCTAAATGGGTTAGATGACCTGAGCAGACTTGGCCTTCACGAAGATGGCTCACACACTTCCGGGCGGGGCTCAACCTTGGGATTTCTTGATGGCGGGTTCGGCTCATCTGTGGCAGTGCATGGCGATCTGGTGGTGGTAGGAGCCAATGGCCTGGTTCGAGCGCCACATACCGATGGGCAGCCCTCCGCACAGGAGGAGGAAAACACGTTTTCGGCGTATGTGTTCGACCGCATAGGAGACAAGTGGCCGCTAGTTGCCTGGTTGGCTGCCCCTTCAGGGTCGCAGTCACACAACTACGCCAGAGACGTAGCCGTGGACGGTAATACTCTGGTTGTCGGCGGACACGCGGCCGTGTACGTGTATGAGCGCTCCGGTGAAGGCTGGTCAGAGCCCGCCACGCTGGCTCTCCCAGAAGACAGCCCAGTCTTGGGATTCGGCCAATCGGTGGCGGTGGCCAGGAATGAGGTTGTGGTTGCTTCCACTGGCGCAGTGCACTTGTTTGAGCGCTCTGGAAAAAAGTGGACCGGTGAGCTGTTGGAACCGTCGTTCAACCCTGCCTATCGGCGATATGGGTTGGATGTCGCTGTGGAGGAGGGATTGGCAGTGATCGCTCCCTTCGATGACAGCACCGGGCCTGGCACGAGTCCTATCGTGTTCAGCCTGTTTGACCGACCCAGGGAGGGATGGCGCCTGACTTGGACGGCTGGATTCAACAACCCCGCATGGAAGGTCCAGTCTCTCGCAATGGGTGGAGGAGTGATCGCGGTAGGAGCTCATTTGTCGTCCTACGAGGCAAGCGAAGACTTGATTTGGCATACCAAACATCAGGAGCCCGGGGAGGTTCACGTCTTCGATCTGGAGATTCTCCATCCAGTAGAAGAAGAGGAGACCACCACCACTCCGACCGCGGTGGCGACCCCGACGGCCACCGCAACCCAAGCCGCGACCGCGGTGGCGACCCCGACGGCCACCGCAACCCAAACCGCGACCGCGGTGGCGACCCCGACGGCCACCGCAACCCAAACCGCGACCGCGGTGGCGACCCCGACAGCTACTGCGGTCGCAACAACAGCAGTGGCCCAGCCGGTGCTGGTTGACGATGACGACTCGTCCGATGGAGGCGTCAACTTGGTTTGGGCGGGGGTGATCATCGCCCTATTGGTCCTGGTAGTCCTCGTCATCGCCAATTTCGTCATGCGCCGCAAACCGTCTGACGACGCTGGCCGATACACCACCTGACGCGCCCCTTCGGGCGTCCCGTACCATGGCGGGCATGGCCTTGGCCCAGATGCAGCCGCATGTCGAGTTGCCGTTTCTCATCAATGATGCCGACAACCACTTTGTGGAGCCCCGCGATCTGTATGTGAACTACGTGGATCCCAAGTGGCGGCACAAGGCGGTCACCTTTGAAGCCGATGAGGAGGGCCGCTGGGTGGGGGTGTTCGGCGGGCGGCCATCCCGCCTCAACCAGGCGGTGGCCCTGGTGGCGGCCGACGACGATGCCGCCGCTGAGGTGGCCGCTCGGGCGGTGCCCACCGCCGGCGACGAGAACCAGATGAAGGCCGGTCAGTCCAACATCCACTCTCCAGGGATGACGCTGTCCCGCCTCAACCCCTACCGCAACCTCTCCATGGACGAGCGCATCGAGCTCATCGCCTACTTCCGCGACCAGGAGGAGTCATGGGGCAACCGCGATCTGCGCCTGGCCCTTATGGACTCACAGGGCATCGGGGCCGCTCTCATGTTCCCCAACCAGGTGCTGTCTTTGGAGTACGAGTTTGCCGACGACGTCGACGGCATCTACGCCAACACCCGGGCCTACAACCGCTGGATCAACGAGGAAATCGGCTGGGGCTACCTGAACCGCCTATTCCTGCCCGCCTATGTGTCGCTGGCCGACCCCGACGAGGCCGCTGCCGAGGTCGAGTTGGTGCTCAACCAAGGGGCCACCGTCGTCCAGATAATCAGCGGCCACGCTCACGGCGGCCGCCACAACACCCGGGGCGGCCGCTCCATGGCCGACCCCATCTACGACGGATTCTGGGCCCGCGTCAACGAGGCCGAGGCCCGGGTGGTGACCCACCTGGGGGCCACCGACTACCAGAAGAACGGGGCCGACTGGAGCGAAAACCCCGAAGACGGGCTGGGCGAGTTCGACGCCCTCCAATGGGTGCTCTACTGGGGCGACCGCCCCGCCATGGAGACGGTGGCCGCCATGGTGCTGCACAACCTGTTCGGCCGATTCCCCAACGTCAGGGTGTGCCTGTCGGAGCAGGGCACGGTGTGGCTGCCCTACATCCTCCGCAAGATGGACCACGCCTATCTCATGGGCCGGGGAGCCCGGTGGGGGCCGAGGCTCGACAGCCGGCCCAGCGACATCTTCCGCGAGCACTTCATCGTGGCGCCCTTCCCCGAGGAGAACGTGGCCCGGGTGGTAGAGGCGGTAGGCATCGAGCCCGTCGTGTTCGGCTCCGACTTCCCCCACAGCGAGGGGCTGCCCTTCCCCGCCCTCTATGCCACCACCCAGCTCAAAGACATGAGCGACGCCGACATCAAAACCATCATGTGCGACAACCTGGCCCGATTCCTCAACATCGAACCGGTGCCGGTCCCCAATGGGAGCTAGCCCCTAGGCCACCTTCATCAGGGCGGCCATGTTGCCGCCCATCACCTTGCGGATCTGGTCGTCGGGCAGCCCTTCCAGTTGGTCCACGAAGGAGATCGGGTCGGACATGCCCTCCACGTGGGGATAGTCCGAGCCGAACACCACGTTGTCCACTCCCACCACGTCGATGAGCCCCACAGGGTCGTCCTCGTGGAAGGGGTGGATCCAGATATTGCGCTTGATGGCGTCCACCGGGTGTTCTTCCCAGGCGTGGGGGAATCGCTGGTAGCACGTCTCCAGATGGGCCAGCAGCGGGCGCACCCATGAGCTGCCGTTCTCGATGATGGCCACCTTCAGGTTGGGATGCCGGGTGAGCGCGCCGTGGGCCACCCACGAGGTCACCGCGTCCTCGATGGCGCGGTTGTGCATCACCGACATCTGGAACAGCGACTGGTTGAACGCCATCATCTCCCCGCTGGCGCCCTCCCACTCGTTGGTGAACCGGGTGTAGCCGCTGTCGGAGGCGTGCATGGCCACCAGCACGTCCAGTTCCACCACCCGCTCCCAGAGTGGGTCGAACTCAGGCAGGGCAAATGAGCGCGGCCCCCGCAGGCCGGGAGGCGCCGCGGGGCGGATCAATACCGCCCGGGCCCCCCGCTCCACACACCACTCCAGTTCCTCGATGGCCTTATCCACGATGGGCAGGGTCACGATGGGCACCGGGAAGATCCGCCCCTCGTAGTTGAAGGTCCAGTGCTCCAACATCCACTGGTTGAGGGCGTGGATGACAATGTGGCACTCGTCGGGCGCGTCCCGAAAGCGCTCCTCCACCAGCGACGCCAAGGTGGGATACATCATGGCGTAGTCCAGGCCCAGTTCGTCCATCAGCTCCAGCCGGGGTTCTGGGGAGAAAAACCCCGGCAGGGCATCGATCGGCTTCATGATCTCCCGACGCGACTTACCCTCCGGATTGCCGTGCTTGAAGTACTCCTCCTGGGCGCCGGGAGAGCCCACTCGCTGGAAGGTGGGGTTGGGTATGTACTCGCTGATCTTTCCCCTCACCATGATCTTGGTGCGGCCCTTGTGGTCGATGTAGTCGATGAGCCCACGGTGAGAGTCGGGCAGGTGCTTGGTGAGCGCTTCGGTGGTTTCGTACATGTGGTTGTCGGCGTCGAAAACCGGGAAGTCAAGCTGGCGAGAAGGCATACCAATAATCATATTGCTGGTGTACGCTGATGGCGATGGCGGGACCGCTCACGCCTGACTTCTATCGTTACGAGTGGCATCCGCTTAGCGGCGTTCGTCCCGACGGCGAGTTCGTGGTGGCCCAATGGGCCGACGGTGCCGAGTTGCGCTGCTACCGGTGGTGGCTGGCCGAGCAGCGCGATTTCGAGCTCTCCTCCCGAGAAGGCCTGCTTGAACCCTGCGATTTGGGCGACCACTGGCACGTGGCCGACGCCTGGGTGGAGGCCGACGGAGCGCTCGGTGTTCGCTGGGCTAACGACGATGTGGTCTCCCGCTATCACCCTGGCTGGCTCCGCCACATCGCCGACGGCCAATTCCGCCCCGAGAGCTTCCTTCCAGAACCCATTGCCTGGGATTCCTCTGTGCTGCCCGAGCCGGTCACCTATCACGGACCGACGGTGCTCGGCGATCCCGAGACGTTCCGTTGCTGGCTCAATGACCTCGCCGCCTACGGCCTCACCCGGCTGACGTCTCTTTCAGTCGATCCCAATCAGGTGGAGGAAGTCGCCCGCCGGGTGGGGGTCCTGCGCGACTCCAACTTCGGGCCAGTGTGGGACATCGAGGCGGTGCCCGACCCCACGTCCACTGCCTACATGAGCATTGGGCTGGGACCCCACACCGACTTCCCCTCCCTGGAGACGCCACCGGGTTTCCAGTTCTTCCACTGCATTGAGAACTCCTGCGTCGGCGGAGCCAGCCAGATGACCGATGGGCTGGCCGTCGCCCGGTACCTAGAAAAACACGATCCCGATGCCTACGACGCACTGACCACGCTGCGGTGGGTGTTCCATGGACGGGGCGCCGAGGTCGACTGGCGGTGGTCAGGGCCGCTCATCGACTTGGGAGTGGCCGGTGCGCCCCTCACCCTGCGAACGTTCTACCCGGTGCGGACCTTCCCCGACATGGCCGACGAAGACGTACCCCGGGCCTACCGGGCCGTGAAGGTACTGGGCGAGCTGTCTCGCGATCCCCGCTTCCAGATCACCTACAAGCTGGAACCCGGCGATATTTCCATTTTCGACAACCGGCGGGTGCAACATGCCCGGGAGCCGTTCGAAACCGCCACCGGCCGCCGCTTGTTCCGGGGCTGCTACATCAACAGCGACGACATCTATTCCAAGCTGCGGGTTCTCAACCGTCGGGCCCAAGAGAGCGACCTGGCTCCCGCATGAGCGGAGTCTTCATCACCTGCGCCATCACCGGCAGTGGCGACACCACGTCCAAGTCCGACCTGGTGCCCATCACTCCCCAGCAGATCGCCGATGCGGCCATCGATGCCGCTAAAGCGGGTGCGGCCATCGTCCACATCCACGTTCGCAATCCCGAGACCGGTGAGCCGGCCCGCGACGTCGAGCTGTATGCCGAGGTGGTCGAGCGGATCCGGGCGTCCAGAACCGACGTGGTGCTCAACCTCACTTCCGGGATGGGCGGCGACCTCACCCTCGGTTCGGCCGAAAAGCCCCTGCCCCCCGCCACCGACGGCACCGACATGGCCGGAGCCACCGAGCGGCTGGCCCACGTGCGCGAGCTGTTGCCCGAGATCACCACCCTCGACTGCGGCACCATGAACTTCGGCGAGGGCGACTACATCATGGTCAACAGCCCGTCGGTCCTCGATGAGATGGCCCGCCAGGTGCAGAAGCTGGGCGTTCGTCCCGAGATCGAGATCTTCGACACCGGCCACCTGTGGTTGGCCAAGCGCCTGGTGGACGAGGGGCTCATCGACGATCCGGTCATGGTCCAGTTGTGCATGGGCATCCCCTGGGGTGCCCCCGACGACCTCAACACGTTCATGGCCATGGTCAACAACCTGCCCGACGACTGGGTCTTCTCCGCCTTCTCCTTGGGCCGCAGCCAACTCCCCTACGTCGGCCTGGCCGCCATCGCCGGAGGAAACGTTCGGGTCGGCCTCGAAGACAACATCTACCTCAGCCGAGGCCAGCTCGCCACCAACGCCGACCTGGTAGCCCGGGCCGTAACCATCCTCGAATCCATGAACTACGAAGTCCTCGGCCCCGAAGCGGTGCGCGACAAGCTGCACCTGACGAAGCACTGACACTCGCCGCCCTACCAAGCTTCGGCATAGATTGATGGCGTGAGCGCGGAGATTGCTATCCGGGGCGGCATGGCTGTCGACGGCACCGGTGGTCCTGCCCGAAGGGCCGATTTGGGCATTGCCGACGGCCGAATCGTCGAAATCGACCAAAACGTCAAAGCCCCCCAAGAGATAGACGCCAGCGGCCGCCTAGTCTGCCCCGGTTTCATCGACTGCCACACCCATTACGACCCCCAAGTGCTATGGGACCCCTGGCTGTCGTCGTCGTGCTGGCACGGGGTCACCTCGGTGGTGGCCGGTAGCTGCGGCTACAGCATCGCCCCCACCAAAGCGGCAGACCGGGCCTCGCTCATCCGCACCCTCGACAAAGTGGAGGACATGCGGGTGGCCACCCTCGAAGCGGGGGTCAACTGGGACTTCGAGACCTACGGCGAATACCTCGACGTGATCCAGCACCGGGGACTGGCCGTGAACTTCGGCGGCTACGTGGGCCATACCGCGGTGCGGCTCTACGTCATGGGCCAAGACGCCTACGAGCGGGAGGCCACCCCCGAAGAGGTCAACCGCATGAAGGCCGCGGTGGCCGAGGCCATCCAAGGTGGCGCTTTGGGGTTCTCCACCGACCGGGCCGGGTTCCACCTGGGCGACGGCGGCCGCCCGGTGCCGTCCATCGCCGCCTCCCAAGAGGAGACCGAGGCCCTCATCGGCGTCACCGCTGAGATCGGCCGGGGCGTGGTTCACGTTGCGCCCGGGGAGAACTACCGCTGGGTGTACGACCTCCAGCCCAAGCTGGGCCGCCGGCTCAACTGGTCGTCCATCCTCACCTATCCCGCCGCGGCCTCGTCCCGGGCCGACTACCGCACCAAGCTGGCCGACCACCTGGCCGGACGGGCCGCCGGGGCCGACGTGTGGGTGCAGGTCACCTGCCGTCCCATCACCCAGCACGTCACCATGATCGAGCCCACCTCCTTCTACACCATGGGCTCGTTCAAGGAGCTGGTGGCGCTGGCCCACGAAGACCGCCCCTCCCTGTACGCCGACCCCGATTGGCGGGCCCGGGTGCAGTCCGACCTCGACGCCAACGGCCTGCTGGCCTCCCGCTGGAACACTCTGGCCATCGTGGAGTCGCCCAATCAGCCCGACCTGGTGGGGAACACCGTCGGGGGAGTGGCCGCCGAGCGGGGCTGCACCCCGTGGGACGCCATGTGCGACATTGCCTTGGCCGACGGGCTGCTGACCCGCTTCGAGATCACCTTCGCCAACGACGAGGTCGATGGCGTGACGTCTCTCATGCAGGCCGAGGGGGCGGTGATGGGCCTGTCTGACGCCGGCGCCCACGTCGGTCAGATCTGCGATGCGGTGATGCCCACCGACTTCCTGTCCCGCTGGGTGCGCGACCGCCAGGTGATGAGCCCCGAGGCCGGCATCCACAAGCTCACCGGGGAGCTGGCCGAGATGCTCGGCCTGGCCCCCGACCGGGGCTACCTGCGCCCCGGCGCGGTGGCCGACGTCACCGTGGTCGATTGGGACGGCCTCGACGTCGGCCCCATCCGCCGGGTGAACGACATGCCCGCCCGCGGCGAGCGCCTCATCGCCGACCAACCAACCGGCGTCGACCACATTCTCGTGGCCGGAACCCCCACCCGCCTCGACGGCAAGTCCCTCCTCGACCAGCTGGAAACCCTCCCCGCCACCACATTGCGCTCAGCCTGAGCAGCCTGCGGGGCTGGTCCCCACAGTCGACCTAGCCCGGGGGCACCACCGGGTCGATGCCCAGGTCGGTGTAGGTGAGGGCGGGGAAGTAGGGCACGCCCAGTGCCTCAAAGCGGCGACGGGCGGTATCACCCCGGTCGATCACCGTGGCCACCGCCACCACTTCGGCCCCGGTGTCGCGTATCACCTCGTAGGCTTTCTCCGTCGAGCCTCCCGTGGTGGTTGCGTCCTCCAGGAGCAAGACCCGGTAGCCCGGTCCCAGCGGGGTGCCCTCGATCTGCTGCTTCGTGCCCCGCTTCTTCGGCTCCTTTCGAACCGAAAACCACTGGCCGCTGGTCTCGGCGGCGATGCCCACCGCCAGCGAGTCGGCGCCCATGGTCATCCCGCCAGCCGCGTCAAACTCGATGCCGGCCTCTCGAACCTGCTGAACAATCGCCCGGCACGCCACCTGAAGGTCGGCCCATCGGCAGAGGGCCACCTTGACGTCGACGAAGTCGTTCGACATGGCCCCACTGGCCAGCTCTATCGGCTGGTCCAACTTCCGCAAGCCTCGTTGCTTGATGATGTCAATGAGCGCCGCGTCAGCCACGGTCTCAGACTAGCGGTCGCCGCTGACCGCGCTCGGTCCCTTGAAATAAATTGAAATAAAAGAGAAATAATTAGATTTCCACAAGCGATCCCCAACCCAACCCCGCTACGGTCGTCCCAAACTTCCCCCATTCAACATAAGAATGAGGGGAGGAGCCTGTGTCTGCTCCGCCTGTTTCCTGCGCCTGGGCTCCGTGGTGGACCCCAGAGCAACTCCGCAGCTTCTTGAGCCACGTGGAGAGCGTCGTTCAAGCCCGATTCGGCGAGTGCGCCTTTGATGAGGTCGAGGGCACCGTATCCGTCGAGAAGATGGACTGCGTCCTGGGCCTGTCCAACTTGGCCCAAACCTGCCGTGCGGCCGATCCCGAGGATTGGCGGCTCATCGTCTACAACCACGTCGCCCGGCTCGACGATTTCTCCCCTGAGGCCCTGGCCGAGCGCCTGGCCGACTACCAGAAGCTCCGGCCCGACCTGCGGATGAGGGTGGTCGGTCCCCATCATCTGAACCAGATCGACCCGGTCTGCGACCCTCTGCCCCTGGGTCTTTTTGCCTGCCTTTCGGTGGACCTGGATGGTGCCGCCTGCCCTGTAGACCGCAGCTACTTCGAGGAATGGGACATCGAGCAGGGCGAGGTGATGGCGGTTGCGCTGGCCAACACCTTGATGGACGAGCCGTTGACTGCATTGGAGGGGAGCGAGTTGCCCGGCAAGATCCGGGTCTTCACCGGCGATTCCCTGTTCGTAACCGGCCACCTGCTCGACTTCGCCCGCACAGTTCCCGACATCAGTCCGCAGGGCGCGGTGGTGACCGTGCCCGCGGCCCACACCGTGATGGTCTGCCCCATCGAGCTAACCGAGCAGTTCGTGGAGGATTCCGCCACCATGCTGGCCGCCAGCTACATCCGCTACATAGCCGGTCCCAACTCCGTCAGCCCCAACGCCCTCTGGTGGCGTCCCCACCACCCCCTAGAAGGCTTCGCCCGCCTCGACAACCAGTCCTTCGAACTCGTAGCCCCCGAACCTCTCCGCTCGAAGTTGTGGGAGGGCCTCAGAAGCGGGAGCACTTAGAGCCCACCCACGCCACTCTGCCAATATGTCTTTGCAAGCAAGGCGTGGGGGAGCAACGCATGACCATGACAGACACCAGGGCACTATCGCTCGACGAGATCGACATTCACTCCACTCACCTCTACCAAGACCGCGGCTACCCGTGGGCGGCGTGGGATCTGCTGCGAGCTGAGGCCCCGGTGCACTGGTATGAGCGCCCCGACATCGAGCCGTTCTGGGCCATCACCCGCCACGAGGACATCCACTGGGTGTCGTCCAACGACAAGCTGTTCATCAACGGCGGCCCCCGCCTCCGCCTGGCCTCCATCGAAGAGGACAAGGGCATGTGGGAGCGCCGGGAACGGCGGCTCACCGAACTGGGCTGGGATCTCGACGAGCCCATGGACATGGTGTTCCTGGACCGTCCCCGCCACACCCGATTCCGACTGCTCACCGCCCGTCGCTTCACCCCCCGGGCGATGCGGGAGCACGAGGAGCACCTCGCCCAGTACGCCGCCCGCTTCACCGGCGAGTTCGTAGAGATTCTGGAGCGCGACGGCGAAGCCGATTTGGTGCTGGACTACGCCGTGAAGCTGCCGCTGGCCACCATCTGCGATCTCATGGGCCTCGACATCGAGGACTGGTCGAAGGTCCACAAGTTCACCGAGATGGCGTTCAACGACGAGGAGAACATGCGGTGGGCCGAGCCGGGCGAGACCTTCGACGACCTGAGGTTCCGGATGGGCAAGGACTTCAGTGCCTATATCGGGACGATCATCGAAGACTGCCAGGCCGAGTCCCGCGACGACCTCACTGGCGCCGTGGTCCAGGGCGAGGTCGACGGCTGCCCGCTCAACACCCAGCAGCTCACCGGCTATATCACCCTGCTGCTGGGCGCCGGCAACGAGACCACTCGCAACGCCACCACCTCGGGCGTCACCGCTCTGCTCCAGAACCGCGACCAGATCGACCGCCTCCTGGCCGATGAGTCGCTGATCGAGCCCGCGGTGGAGGAGATCCTGCGGTGGACCTCTCCGGTGATCCAGTTCGCCCGCACCGCGACGGCCGACGTGGAGCGCCACGGCCAAAGGATCAAAGAGGGCGACACCATAGGCGTGTTCTACCCGTCGGCCAACCGAGACGACGCTGTGTTCGACGATCCCTACCGCTTCGACGTGGGCCGCAATCCCAACCACCACATGGCCTTCGGCCACGGCGTCCATTTTTGCTTGGGCGCCAATCTGGCCCGCTGGGAGCTCCGGGCCATGCTCAAGGCCATCCTGCCCATCCTCCCCCGCTTGGAGCTGGCCGATGAGCCCGATCGCCACGGCCACCTCCACCTCGGCGCCGTCAAGCACCAGCGTGTTCGCCTGGTGGCATAGCGGCACCTGTCCAGGTCGAAGCACGGCAGTGCTGTCATGGCCATGAGCAGCTTCTTGATCCGCGGCGGGACGGTGGTGGACGGCACGGGCGCACCCTCCCGACGGGCTGATGTGCGGGTGCGGGGTCGCATCATCGCAGAAGTAGGTCCCGACTTGTCACCCGACGGCGAACAGGAACTGGACGCTGCCGGCGCCCTGGTTATTCCCGGCATCATCGAGACCCATACCCATCTTGACGGGGCTATGTGGTGGGATCCCTCGTTTGATCCGCTGCCCAGCTATGGGGTCACCACCACTGTGTTCGGGAACTGCGGGATGTCGATGGCGCCCCTCGACGGCCCCCAGCGCCAGGAAGTTGTGGACCTGTTCTGCTTCCTGGAAGATCTGCCCCTGGTCGCCTTCGATGAAGAGGTCCCCTGGACGTGGGCCACGTGGCCGGAATACCGGGCCGCGCTCGACTCCCAGCCCACTGCCGTCAACATCGCCGGCTACGTCGGACACATCAGCCTGCGCAACTACGTCATGGGCGATGCCGCCTGGGAGCGCCCCGCCTCCCCTGCGGAGCGCACCGCCATGGCCCAAGCCCTCGACGATGCCCTGGCTGCCGGTGCCCTCGGCTTGTCCACCAACGGCTTCGACCTCGACCGCACCCTGCGACTGGTGCCCAGCCGCCACGCCGATGACACCGAATACACAGAGCTGTAGAGAAGTTCGTGCCCGATGCTTAACTGCGCCGATCCAGAGCGTTTGCAAGCGGGATCGCCACAACCGCTATGCCTATTGCTACCAGCGGAACCGCAGGAAAAAGCGGCAGATCGAGCAGAGCGGGCGAATAGAGCACTCCCCCACAAGCAAGGGCAGGCATTACCAACATCACCGCTTTTCCCCACCTGACACGTTGGCGTCGTGGCCGCTGGGGGTTGCTGGCCTTGGCGGCCTCTGAAGCATGAGTAGAAGTCATGCCACCAAGGTAGCCGCTCGCTGGGGGGCGCTCAACGTTGGTGTGGCGGCGGCCACTTGACTTCTACTCATGTGGCCGCCGCCACACTCGCTCCCGATCCTACGCCATGCGCTTGGCGGTCAGCATGGCGGATTTGCCCGCTGTGTTCTGGTTGCTGTAGGTTGCCAGCCACCTAGTGAAAGCCCGTGGGGTTTCCCTGCGGTCAAATGTGTAGTGGGTCGGGAGCCGCTTTTCCCCCTCAAGGAATTCTGGGTCTTGGTCCCCTTCGGATTTGGCCGCGGGCTTTCGCTAG
>JAJEIJ010000023.1:0-58007 GCA_022827725.1 Acidimicrobiia bacterium | reverse complement strand
GGGCGACGGATGATCACATCTGATACTGCCCTGATCTACTGCTATGTCATTTGGCTGATCGGCCGTCGAGACTTTGGTCTGAGCGTCTCGACTCTTCAGACCGTGATGGCGCGATGGTTCTTCATGGCCCACACCACCGGTCGCTATACGGGATCAAGCGAAACCACCTTGGAGGCCGACCTTGGCCGCATCAACTCCCTGGAACCGAACAATCCTGAAGCCTTCTGTGCCGAGCTCGACCGGCAAATCAAGGCCAACTTCACAAACGACTACTGGGAGGTATCGCTTCCGGCCCGGCTCGACAGTTCATCAGCCAAGTCCCCTGCTCTCTGTGCCTACTGGGCCGCCCTGAATGTGCTTGACGCCGAGCTCCTGTTCAGCAACCTCAAGATGAGGGACATGCTGAAACCCGGAGAGAGCGCACCTCGATCCGTCGAGCGCCATCATCTGTTTCCCAAGGCCCATCTGAATGCCAAAGGAGTCACCGAGACTCGACAGGTCAATGCCATCGCAAACATGGCGTTTTTGGACTGGCCGGACAACTCCGACATCGGGGCTGATGAACCAAACGAGTACTGGCCGGCAATGTCCAGCCGTCTAAGTCCAGATCAGCGTCTAAGACAGACCCACTGGCACGCGCTCCCTGTCGGCTGGGAGCAATTGGACTACTCAGATTTTCTAGAGAAGCGTCGGGCATTGATGGCCAGAGTGACTCGGAATGGCTTTGATCGCCTGCGGGATGGCCAGAGCGACGACCACTCATCCTCCACGCTGGTCGACCTGCTCGCGGCCGGGGAATCGCAGACCGTGGAATTCAAGTCCACCGCTCGCTTCAACCTGCACACTGGAAAGCAAGACAAGAAGTTGGAGCATGTTATTGCCAAAACTGTGTGCGGCTTCCTAAATGCCGAAGGAGGCAAGCTCCTGATCGGCGTCAATGACGACGCGAAGGTGTTAGGGCTTGGCGATGACCTACGGACACTGGGCAGCAAAGGCAATCCAGATGGCTACGAACTCTTCTTACGCCAACTTCTGGACAACGCCCTGTCCGCCCCAACTGCCGCAACGGTGCGAATCCATTTTGAGCCATACGCGGGAAGCGATGTCTGCGTCGTTACTGTCGCGGCCTCAGCCAAGCCAGCCTTTGCCAAAGCAGCCGAAGGAGGAGGATCCCCATCTGAGTTTTGGGTCCGCATTGGCAACGCTACTCGGCAACTACATGGCGACGACATGATGGAATACCAAGCCGACCATTGGGGCTAACGTCAAACAGCGCTGTCCCATGGGTATCCGTTTTGGTCGGCAGACATGTTGCTAGGCAATCCGCGCTTGGGCTGCGTCTAGCTACTAGGCAGGTGCAAGTCGAATCGATGATTCGGGCCATCAAGTGTGAACCTGCCTTGACGCAAAACGTCTAGGCCGATCAGAACTTCGGCTCCAGCGATGTCTGCCGTGTGGGCAGTTACCACGATGGGATTTGGTGGCTGACCCTGTTGCCAACCAAGCGTCATGGTGAGGGGGTACACAGCACTCAAACGCTCACCTGAAGCAGTATGCAGTACTGCTTGACGTACTGGCTCCAGCAAGAGGACTTCCGCGATCCTTGGCGTGAAGCAGGTCATGACAGCGCCAGTGTCGATGATGCCCTTGGTTCTATGGGGGGTTAGTGCAAGCCGCCCTTCTAGACGGCGTCGCTCTAGGTCGCTGGGCAGCAACCCTATCTCTACATCAATGATCGGTCCTCGTGAGCCGATCACCCCTGAGACACGGGCAAAGCCTGGCTCTCTAATGCTGATCGGCTGGAACCGCCCAGGGTATGCAGACCACAGGGGCTTCCTGTGAAATCAATTTGACCAGAAATCTCTGTCCTACCTGGCTCTCGTAACCGGCGGTGCAGGCTTCATGCTCAGTTTCAAAGCAGCCGACGAGCTCGGGGCGGCGTCGCCCATCTGCAGGTTGAACCAGCAGCGCCCAACGACCGGCATCGGTCGCCTGCATCGCATCCAATCTCCTCTGAAAGTCCGCCTCGAGGCGGTCAAGGAAACCGGCAACAGTCACCGCTGCATTGTGGCACACGAAATTGTCTGGTCGACGACAGCATTTCGCGTCCTGTGAGGCACCCCCGGCGAAAGCCCACCACCAAGTCGCCTAGCTGCATTCATCTCCCAAGACTTGACGGTGGGGGCTTCAGGATTACATTCCGCAACTCTTACGATTGACGGAACCTGGACAGCTCGTTGATCGACCTGTCCGACGCAGGAGGGTATGACAATGACCAGACATCAATGCTGGTTTCGTTCCGCCGCACTGGCCCTGGCTATCGCGCTTGTCTTTGGGATGGCCGGCTCCTCAGCGGGGGGACAGGCACCCGACGAGCGGGATGCGCAGATTGCCAGCCTGCAAACGCTCGTTTCCGAACAGCAGACCCTGATCACGGCCCAAGAGTCGCTGTTGAACGTCTACCGGTGCCTGTTCGATATCGACACTCAGTTGGTTCCCAACGGCTGCCCCGATCCGGACCAGCCAACGCAGACTCCGCCCACCGAAGAACCGACTACACCCACCGAAGAACCGATTCCTCCTGCTGATCTGCCCTCCGGCACTACCGAGGAGCAGTGGGAGCAGTTGCGCCAATGCAATGCAAACGGCGATTACCAGTTCTCCAACCCCAACGGGGCCAACTTCGGCGCCTACCAGTTCAGGCAAACGAGCTGGGACGCCCTCGCCCGCCGCCACTACCCCCGCCTCGTGGGTGTGAACCCCAGCGACGCCGCCCCCGCCGATCAAGACCGTATGGCCTACGCCCTCTACGGAGAGCGAGGATGGGCACCCTGGCCTGTCTGCGGGGCCCCATTCTCGACGCCCGAGCCAGGAGACTCCCCTACGCCGGACCCGACCACTTTCCCCCCGATTCCCGCGGGCACCACCCAGGCGCAGTGGGACCATCTCATCCAGTGCGAATCGGGCGGCAACTACCGGGCCTACAACCCCGCGGGGCCATATCTGGGCGCCTTTCAGTTCCACCAGCCAACCTGGGACGGGGTGGCCGGTCGACACTACCCCCACCTTGTTGGGGTAGACCCCCGAGATGCCTCCCCCGCCGATCAGCACCGCATGGCCTACGCCCTTCACGGGGAGCGGGGATGGCAGCCCTGGCCCGTTTGCGGAGCTCCATTTCGGTCGTCCTAACCAACCGCCCTTCCTGTCTGCGGCCTAAACCAATACTCCGGGTACCATCGTCCCGCTCAAGCTGTGAAGGGAGACCGGCGATGCAAGGCATGAGGATCGGGGCGATGGCGGCTGAGGGCACCGGCGATCCGCCGGTGCCGGGGATGAGCGGGCCCCCGGGGTTGGACAAGATCACCGAGAACGCTCAGCGGTTCGAGGCGCTGGGGCTGGACACGGCATGGATTGCCAACATAGAGATCGACGCCGTTACCGCATCGGCAGTGGTGGGCACCGCCACCAGCCGCATTGAGATCGCTACCGGGGTGACCCCCACCCCCATGCGCCACCCATTCGCCTTGGCCCAGCAGGCCGCCACCGCACAGGCCGCCTGCGACGGGCGTTTCACCCTGGGCATCGGCCTGTGCCACCAGGGGATGGTGGAGAACCTGATGGGCCTGTCCTACGCCCGCCCCGCCCGGCAAATGAAGGAATACCTGGAGATCGCCGGCCCCATGCTTCGAGGCGAGGGCATGAACTACGAGGGGGAGATCTACACCACCCGGTGGCGGGGCCTGTCGCATGCCCCTCCCACGGAGATCATCGTGGCCGCCATGGGGCCGATCATGCTGGGCCACGCCGGACGACTGGCCCGCGGCACCTTCGTGTGGGCCACCGGCCTCAATACGCTGGCCGACTACGTGGTGCCCACCATCAACGCCGCCGCCGAGGCCGCCGGACGGCCCATGCCCAGGGTGGCGGCCGGATTCCCGATCTCGGTGACCGACGACGCCCAAGCCGGCTATGAGGCTGCGGCCCGCACCTTTGCCCACTACAAGGACATCCCCTCCTACCGGGGCATGCTCGACCGAGAGGGCAAACCCGGCGTTGAAGATCTGGCCATCACCGGCAACGAGACCGCGGTTATCGCCCAGTTGGAGCGGATCCGCGACACCGGCACAACCGACTTCGTCGCCTTCATCTACGACACCGACGACCAATCCCGAGCCCGCACTGAGGCTCTATTGGGAGAACTGTCCGGAAACAGCTGAGTTCAACTCGACGCAAGCAGGGCGATGTAGGGCTCGGGATTTCCGATCCAGCGCAGAGCCCGCAGCTCATCGTCACCGTGCTGGCCGGACAGCGCGGCGAGCAGCTCATCCAAGGTCCCTTCAAGCGTGGCTGCTGGAGGCATCCGGTCGGCCACACCCACGATCCGGGTCTCGTCGCCGAACCGAAGCACCAGCCCCCGCAGTCCAGCGTCGACAATGCGCTGACCCAGGTCGGCGGCCAGCTCCTCGAACTCCGGGCTTGCCGCGGCCGTCAAACCGCTGCTCTGCCCCGCAGCTCGGCGGCGGTGGGCAGGTCGAGGCCCAGCATCCGGATAGCGTTGTCCCGGCAGATGGCGTCCACCTCGGGCTGGGTCAGGTGCTCCATCTGCGACGCCAGCAGTTCCTTGGAGTGCGGCCAGGTGGAGTCGGAGTGAGGATAGTCGGTCTCGGTGGTGATGGTCTCCAGGCCGATGGCGTCGATGTTGGCCAGACCCACCTTGTCGTCGAAGAAGCACACGAACACATGGTCGCGGTAGTAGGTGGACGGCGGCTCGGGCACCTTGTCGGCCACCCCGCCCCAAGCGGCGTTCTCCTTCCACACCACGTCCACCCGGTCCAAGATGTAGGGCAGCCAGCCCATCTGCCCCTCCGAGTAGGCCACTTTGAGGCCGGGGAAGCGCACGAACACGCCGGACATCAGAAAGTCCACCAGCGAGTAGGTGGCGTTGGAGTGGACCAGCGCCGAGCCCACCGCACCGGGGGCGTCGGGCGAGGTGGACACCATCTTCGAGGACGACCCGATGTGCATGCACACCACGGTGGCCGTCTCCTCGCAGGCGGCGAAGAAGGGATCCCAGTACGCGGAGTGGATCGACGGCAAGCCCAGGTTGGGCGGGATCTCCGAGAAGCACACCGCCCGTACGCCCCGCTCGGCGTTGCGCCGCACCTCAGCGGCGGCCAGCTCCACGTCCCACAGCGGGATGAGGCACAGCGGGATCAGCCGCCCGCCGGAGGGACCGCACCACTCCTCCACCATCCAGTCGTTGTAGGCCTGCACACACAGCAGGGCCAGATCCATGTCGGAAGCCTCGGCAAAGGCCTGGCCGCAGAACCGGGGGAATGACGGGAAGCACAGCGAGGCATCCACGTGGCCGATGTCCATATCGCCCAGTCGGGGCTCTACCTGCCAGGCACCGGGCTGCATCTCCTCGAAGGTGATGCCCACCATCTGGAGCTGATCGCGGGGGAAGGTCACCGCCGAGTGGGTGCGGACCATCGGGTAGTGGAGATCCTCGTAGTACCAATACGAGGTGGGGCGGCCGGTGCCCTCGGTCCACGAGAACACTCCCCCCACGTAGGAGATCTCGCACGGAGCGGTCACCACCCGGGGGCCGATGTCGGAATAGCGGGACGGCAGCCGCGAGTGCCACACATGAGGCGGTTCGATGACGTGGTCGTCTACCGAGATGATGGGGGGAATCTCGATCCCCGACTCGGCAGTCGGCGCAACCATTACTGCACCGTGATGGGGAACATCCCCAAAGCGCCGTCGCCCTCGGGCTCGCTCTGGGTGAACTCCACGTTCAGCCCCTCCAAGCCCCGAGTAAACGCCCCGGGACGGTAGCGGGGAGCATAGAAGGGCTCCAGCCTCATGTCGGGCAGCCGCCGGGTGACCTCCTCGAACATGACTTTGAGTTGAAGCCGGGCCAGCGACGCTCCCAAGCAGAAGTGGGTGCCGAAGCCGAAGGAGAGGTGGTTGCGGGCGTCACGGCGCACATCCAGCGCATCGGGGTTCTCAAATGCCTCGGGGTCGCGGTTGGCCGAGGCGTACATCAACAACACCTGGTCGCCCTCGTTGAGGGTCTTGCCGTGCAACTCGTGGGTGGCCGTCACCGTGCGGCGCATGTTCAAGATGGGCGACACGTAGCGGATGAACTCCTCCACTGCGGTCTCGCCGATCACCTCGGGCTCATCGATGAGGATCTGGCGCTGGTCGGGACTCTCCATCAGCGCCAGGCAGGTGGTGCCGATCACCGTACGGGTGGTTTCCGCCCCGCCGTCCAGCACCAGGAGCACCTCGTGCATGATGTCGTCGTCGCTCAGCGGCTGGCCATCCAACTCCTTGTGGCACCACATGGAGATGAGGTCGTCTTGGGGATCGGCCTTGCGCTTCTGCACCAGCTCGTAGGTGACGCCGATCCACTCCTCAATGGCCCGCTCCCCCTGAATGGTGTGATAGCCCGGGCCGCCGCCGCCCTGCATGGTGGCCTCCGACCAGTGCATGACCCGAGGCCACATCTCGGCGGGATAGCCCAACCGCTCGCCGATCATGTAGGCCGGCAGCGGAGCGGCCAGGTCGTACACCACTTCGCACCATCCCCGGGGCGCCACCCGATCGATCAGCTCGGTGACCACCGCCCGGATCTTGTCCTCCTGCCGGCGAACCGCTCGGGGGGTGAACTCCCGGGCCACCAGCATCCGCTGACGCTGGTGGTCGGGGTCGTCCATGTTGATCATGGAGTCGGACATCTCGATCTTGGGCCGGCTGCCCGAGGCCGAGCTGTAGAGGTCGGTGTTCTTCTCTACTGCCAACAAGTCGGCGTGGCGGGACACGCCCCAGATCTCGTTCTTCTCGTCCCAGTACACCGGGTCGTTTTCCCGCAGCCAGCTGTAGACCGAGAAGGGGTCTTGGGCGTACATGTACCCGTCCAATAGATCAACGGGCTGGGTCACCTCAGCAATCGCCATAAGCGGCGATGGTAGTGGGCGCGCTCCGGTTAGTCGGAAGCGAGGTTCTCGGCCGCAAACTCCCAGTTGATCAGGTGGTCCAAGAACGCCTCCACATAGGCGGCCCGGGCGTTCTGGTAGTCGAGGTAGTAGGCATGCTCCCACACGTCCACCACCAGCAGAGCCCGGCGATCGTGCAGCAGGGGCAGATCGGCGTTGGCAGTCTGCACGATGGCGAGTCCGTCGTCCTCGGCCACCAGCCAGGTCCAGCCCGAACCGAACAGCCCCACGGCCGCGTCGGCGAACTGGCGGCGGAACTCGTCCGTGGAGCCGAATGCCGCGTCGATGGCCGCCCGTACCGGCCCCGATGGGGCACCACCGCCGTCGGGGCTCATCGAATGCCAGTAGAAGGTGTGGTTCCAGATCTGGGCGGCGTTGTTGAAGATCGCGCCCTCGGCGCCCAAGATCACCTTTTCCAACTCGACACCCTCCCATTGGGTGCCCGCGGCTAGTCGGTTCAGGTTGGCCACATACCCGGCGTGGTGGCGCTCGTAGTGGTAGCTGATGGTTTCGGCGCTCACAAAGGGCTCGAGCGCGCTTTGGCTGTACGGAAGAGGGGGAAGGTCAAACGCCATATCCGGATAACACGGTATCGGCAAAAAATTCGGGATTGATAGCCGTATACATCCGAAACGGGTTTTCGTAGACAAAGGCTCGAAAGTCTTCCTCGGTGATCAGCCCCTGCTGCACCAAGCCGTAAGCCTCGTCCATGATCGATTCGATGTCGGTCACGTCCCAGTGGCCGATGTCGGAGGAGAAAACCGCGTTGAGCCGCACGCCGCAAGGGTTGGCGGGCCCGAAGGCCACGTGCACGCCCCGGTCGTCGGCCTCGCATCCGAAGTAGAGCGACGACGCGAACGACTCGGCGATCTCCTCGTCTGATTCCACCCCGAGCCGGGTCCACTCGTCGGGCTCCTCGGGCGTACCCCCGTGGATGGGCATCCCGTGGGCGTACGAGGTCAGGTCGTCGCCAAGAGTCGCCCTGAAGTCTTCGCCGTAGCGCTCGAAGTATCCGCCCAGCTCGTCGAGGTCGAGCAGAGCGGGGTCGAAGTTGCGCTGGATGGCGTCCCAGCTGCGCTTCTCCCAATGCTCGATGATGTCGCACAAAAGCTGGGTGCCCCACGACACGCCGCACTCCAAGAACACGAACGGCAGCTCGGGAATGCGTCGGGTGACCCCGCCCAAGAACAGCGTCTTGCACAGCTCGTACATCAGCGCCTGGAACTGGCCGATGTGGTTGGCGGTGTAGCTGGAGACGAAGGTGTGGATGCCGGGGCGGAAGGACAGGCCGCCGTGGAAGGTGGCGGCAAAGCCGAGTTCGACACAGCGGCGCCACACCGGGTCGTAGTCATGGGCCGAGTCCAGGCCGTAGCAGTCGAACCAGTGGTGTTGGCCGGGCCACAGCCATCCCGACCGGGTCTGGTGGTCGGGATCGTCAATGGACCGCATTACCCCCTCGGCGAACACCACCACCTTCAGGCCCAGCGCGGCACAGTGCTCCAGCTCGGCGATGGCCTCATCGGGAGTGTGAGCGGGAATGATCCCGGCCATAGCCATGCGGTCGGCGTAGGGGTTGTATACATCGGCGTAGAACTCGTTGAAGGCCTGGCACAGGCCGGTGCGGTAGTCAGCGTCTTCCACCGCGCAGCTGGTGAGGGTGTTGGTGGGGTAGAGCACCGAGTAGTCGATGCCGATTTCAGGCAGCCGCTCGTAGAGCAGAGCGGGCAGCATGGCGGTGGCCCGGTCCAGCACATTGGCGGTGTGAGTTCCCCACCAGGCCCCCTGCGGCGAGCGGGTCCGACGGCGCTCCTCGAGGCTGCGGGCCATCTGCGCGTTGCGCATGGGGAGACCCTCAGAGAGGTACCGCCCGTACAAGTCGGCACCCAGCACCCGCTCCAGGTGGGGCTGCTGGGCCGCGGTGATCTCCAGCACATGGCCATCGGCATCGATCACCGGGTGGCCGAATCGGCTCACGGCTGTCTCCGCGTCACGTCAAGCAGTGAGCCGCAACCGACCTTGGTCTACGGGATGCAGACGTCAGGCAGCGGGTGGCGGAACAGGCGAGCCGCGTTCTCGTGGGTGAGCTTGCGGATCACGTCGTCGCTCAAGTGCCCCAGCTTCGACTCCAGAGTGTCTTGGCACTCGGGCCATGTGGAGTCGGCGTGGGGATAGTCGGTCTCCACCATGGTGTGATCGAGGTTGAGAGCGATAACAGCGTCTATGGACGACGGGTCGTTGATGGTGCAGTAGTAGAAGTTGCGCATCAGCACCTCATGGGGGCCGATGTCGGTGCCGCCGGGCCACACCCCCCGCCCGTGACCGGAGATCTCAATCTGGTGCTTGAGCCGGTCGTACATGATGGGCACCCAGCCGCAGCCCCCCTCCGACATGGCGATCTTGATGTTGGGATAGCGCACGGGAATGCCCGACCACACCCAGTCGGCCGCGGCGGCATAGGCGTGCATTTGGAACATAGTGGCCCCCACACCAATGGGCGGGCCGCCGGGATCTGTGGGCATGATGTGGCCCGACGACGCCACATGCAGGCAGATCACGGTGTCGGTCTCCTCGCAGGCCTTCCACACCGGCTCCCACCAGTCGCTGTGGATGGAAGGCAGGCCGAGATTGTGGGGTATCTCGGGCAGCGTGACGGCCACGAAACCCCGCTCCGCGTTGCGGCGTATTTCGGCCGCAGCCAGTTCGGCATCCTTGAGCCAGGTGATGCCCATGGGGATGATGCGCTCCGGATAGGAGCCCCACCACTCCTCGTAAATCCAGTCGTTGAAGGCTCGGGTGACGGCCAAGCCCAACTCGGGATCGGAGCAGTCGGAGTAGACCCGGCCGCAGAAGCCGGTGATCTGGCTGGGGAAGCAGATCGACGCCCAGATGCCGCCCAGGTCCATGTCGTGGATGCGGGCCTTGATATCCCAGGAGCCCCGGCGCATGTCGGAGAAACGGGCGGGCTCCATGGTGAAGTCGTTCCGATCAGCCCGTCCCACCAGGGCGTTCAGGCCGAGCTGGGCGTAGATCTCGCCGTCGAACTCCCAGTGCTGGCCCCCGTCACCGCTCTCGACCACCTTCGGCGCCCGGTCCGCAAAGCGGGCTGGCACCCGGCCCTCGAACAGCCAGGGAGGCTCCACGAGGTGGTCGTCAACCGAGATGAGCGTGTAGCGGATGCGCTGGGGCTCGGGGTCGGGAAGCAGCAGATCACTGGGCTTCTCGTGGATATCGACGATGGTCATGGTCGAAGCCTACGGTCCTTGAAGCGACCGGCGCTAGAAGCCAGCCCCTCAAAATCCGGATTTCGCGCTGGTGGCCTCGGCTCAGTCCAAGCCAGCCGCCCGGAACGCCCGGCTGAGCAACGGTGGGACCTCCCCCACCGCAGCCTCCTCCATGTCCTCCTCATCGACTTCCTCCATAGTGGGAAGCCGGAGGGGGCCAGAAGAGCCCGACGAGTCGGACGCACCGTCGTCGACCAGCACCAGTTCGGGCTCCGTGGCAGGGGAGCGCGAATCTGCCAGAGTCCATCCCAGTGGAACGACCACTGCATCAGCATGAACCCGACACAGCGGCACGCCGCCAATGCCACGCTCCTCGTGGATATCCACCAGGTGGGCCGCCAGCTCCCGGGCACCGATCAACAGAATCGCCGAAGCACGTTTGCCGCATGAGACACGAGCGCAGAACTTCACCGACATACCCAGAAAATACCCTCGGAGAAGTCACAAATAACGGATACCCCGGTTGCACCATCTTGTGGAACCGCAGTAGATAGGTTGGGAATGGAATCAGGTAATGGGCGAGCCGATGGAATCCGGAGATAGGTGAAGGAATGGAGTCGGGTGCTGTTGATCGGCGTGCGGTGGAGGTTGTGGCCCGCCAATTGGAGCTATGCCGGGCTGCCCCGGGCCGCCCCGCAATAGTGCTCGCCGATGGAGACACCGATCCGGCCCTTCTGAATGCCGTTGTCCATGCCCTCGACAAGATCGGAGCTCTCCCGAGGACCGTCTTGACCGACGACCAACCAATGGGCGGAATGGATGCTGATCTGACTCCGCCCGATATCGTCGTCAGCCTCCTCAATTCCCACTCAGACGCGGTGGACGCTCACGTCCCCCCAAACTGCCGGGTGTTGTCGGTTGTGGCCCACAACACTGGCGAGTTGCGAGGAGTGGTGCCCCACGTCGGCTTGAGCCGCCGGGTGAAACGGGGCTTGGAGCTTCTTGAAGCCGGACAGCAGCTGCACGTTGGCGACGACCGCGGCACAAACTTGCGAGTGGGCCTCAAGGACGCACGCCGATGGATGCATGACGGGATGGCGACGACCCCGGGCAAGGTTGCCGAGTGGCCTCGGGGGATGATCGGGACGGCTCCGGCGCCGGGAACTGCCAAGGGCACAGTGGTGATGTCTCCGGGCGATATATGGCTCCCGATGGGGTGGTACGCCCGATCGTCGGTGGTGCTGACATTCGAAGGAGGCCGGATGGTGAGCATCGAGGGTCCGCAGAGCGAGACCGATGCCATCCGAGCCCATCTGGCCTCGGTGGGCACTCCTTCGGCCTACCGACTCGATGCTGTGGAGATAGGTCTGTTGTGGGTCGACAGTCCTCGGCCACCGGCCCTGTTCGAACCGGGCTTGGCTGAGTCCTTCGGGGTTGCCGACCGCTATGGCCATGTGGTGATCGCGACGGGCGACTACCCGACCGTGGGCATCGCCTGCTGCTTGAGGAGCGCCACGGTGGCGGTCGACGAGGTGGCTGCTGTCCGGTCTGGCCAGCCCCAAAGCGAGCTCGCTCCCGACATCTACGAGCAGGCCGCCCACCGCTTCCCGTTGTAGTGTCCGAGCGCATGGAGATGCGCAGCATTGGGAACTTGTCGGTTTCGGTAATCGGGCTGGGGTGCAACAACTTCGGCATGACCATTGACGCCGATGCCAGCCAGACCGTGGTGGATGCGGCGATTGACGCCGGGATCAACTACTTCGACACCGCCGACTTGTACGGCCGGGGCAAGTCAGAGGAGTTTTTGGGTGCGGCGTTGGGCAGCCGGCGCGACCAAGTGATCGTCGCCACCAAGTTCGGGCACCCCGGTGCCCTGCCCGAGGGGCAGAAGGGCGGCGACCCAGCCTGGATTCGCCAAGCGGTCGAAGCCAGCCTCACCCGGCTCAACACCGACCGCATCGACCACTACCAGCTCCACATGCCCGACACCGAGACCCCTCAGGCCGAGACGCTGGGAGCACTTCAAGAGCTGGTCGACGAGGGGAAGGTGCTGGAGACCGGATGCTCCAACTTCAGCGCTGAACAAATCGACGAGGCCGCCGGGGCCGCGGCGGAGGTTGAAGCGGGGAACTATGCCAGCGTTCAAAACCACTATTCGGTGCTGACCCGCAATGTGGAGGATGAGGGAGTGATCGATGCCTGTGAGCGCACTGGCATGACGGTGGTTCCCTACTTCCCCCTGGAGTCTGGATTGCTCACTGGCAAGTACTCGGGGATGACGCCTCCTGAGGGTGCCCGCCTGTCGATGTGGAAGGGCGAGATGCGGGACATGTTTTTGAGCGAGGACAACCTGGCCGCGGTCGACCGGCTCACCAGCTATGCCACCGACCAGGGCCACAGCATCTTGGAACTGGCCATCGGCTGGCTGGCCTCCAATCCGGCAGTGGCTACCGTGATCTGCGGCGCCACCAAGCCCTCCCAAGTGGCCTCCAATGTGGCCGCGGCCAACTGGACCATGAGTCCTGCTCAGCGATCCGAGATCGCTGGGTTGGCTTCATAGTCCGAGAATCAACTCTCGAACCGCTTCGCTCAAAGTCAGGAGGGGGTCGGGGAACTGGATGTCGCCGACCACTTCGATGTAGCCCTTGATCTGGGGTTCTGTGCCGCTGGGACGTAGCGACACCCGGCTATCGTCGGCCAAGTCGAATCGGAGCACGTCGGCGGGGGGCAGCCCCTCCACTCCGTCTCGATAGTCGGTGGTCCGGACCACCTCGGTCTCGCCAAACCGGACGGGCCGGGCCGTTCGGATTGCGTCCATGATCTCTGATCCGGTGCGGCTACCCAGATTCACGCTGACCTGATAAGTGCGGTGGAGGCCGAACTCGTCCATCAACTCGGCCAGCCGTTCGATGGGGGTTCGGCCGTCTTCCATCACCAGGGCTCGGCACAAAGCGACGAATTGCACTGCCGCGCTGATGCCGTCCTTGTCTCTCACGGCGTCGTTACAGGCGAAGCCCAGCGCCTCTTCGTAGCCGAACACCAGCCTCCAAGGCAGGCCATCGCTCCGAGGCACAAGATTGTCGGCCGCTCGGGCGATCCACTTGAATCCGGTCAGCGTCTCCACGTGGGTGGCCCCCCGGGCTTCGGCGATACGGCCTACCAGCCGGCCGGAAACGATGCTGTTGGCCACCACTCTCTCGGTGCCGCCAGGGGTGGTCTCCAGCATCCAGTCGCACAGGAGGGCGCCAATCTCGTCGCCGGTCAGAATGCGCCATTCGTTGTCGTAGGCCCATACCGCGGCGGCCAGCCGGTCGGCGTCGGGGTCGGAGGCCAACGCCAACGGCGTGTCGATCTGTTCTGCTCGGCGGATCACCCTGGCCAATGTGTCGTGGTTCTCGGGGTTGGGCGAGACCACGTTGCGGAACAGCGGGTCGGGCTCGGCCTCGTCCTCCACCACGTAGGGGCGCCCATTGTTGATTTGTTCTAGGGCTTGACTGAGTAGAGGCAGGCCGACGCCTTGGAGCGGGGTGTAGGCCAGCGGATGAAACGGTCCGCGGATAGCCACGTTCGCCAAGATCGCAGTGGTGTATTCGGCGCTGACGTCGACTCTCTCAGGTGACGCCGACGCCAACTCCCGAGTAGGCAGCGGCTGAGAGACGATTGCCGCTTCGATGGTCTGGTCGTGGGGAGGAATTATCTGGGCACCATCGCCTAAATACACCTTGATGCCGTTGTCGCCAGCCGGGTTGTGGCTGGCGGTGACCATCACACCGGCGTCGGCCCCAAGGTGGGTGACCGCGAAGGCCAACACCGGGGTCGGCGATTTCGGGGGGAGCATCATGGGATGGCAACCGGCCGCCGCAAGCACTGAGGCCACGTCTTGCGCGAACACATCGGAGTTCTGGCGGGCGTCGAAGCCGATCACCACCTTGGCCCCCGGACCTACGTGGGTGGCCAATGCCGCTGCCGTCTGGCGGACTACCACCCGGTTTATGCGGTTGGGGCCGACGCCCATCGGGCCTCGGATTCCGGCAGTGCCGAACCGGAGACGGTCGCCGAAGCGGTCGTCGATCCCGGCTTGGTCGCCAGCGTCAATCAGCTGCCGCAATTCGGCTCGGGTGACCGGATCGGGGTCGGCAGCCAGCCAGTCCTCGGGCGTCGGGGCCTGGGGACTCACAGCACTTTGATGACAGTGCTCAGCACTTCGGCGACCCGGCTCTGGGCGGCCTGGCCGGCGTCTAGCACCTCTTGGTGGTCCAGTGCCTCCCCCATACCGGCAGCCGCGTTGGTGACCAGCGACACCCCAGCCACCTCGGCCCCCAGATGGCGGACGGCGATGGCCTCCAGCACGGTGGACATGCCCACCAAGTCGGCCCCCATTCGGGCCAGCATGGTGATCTCCGCCGGGGTCTCGAAGTGCGGCCCCACCAATCCGGCGTATACCCCCTCGCCCACCGTGGGGTCGATGCGACGCACGGTCTCGCGGATGCGGGACGAGTACAGATCGGTCAGGTCGGTGAACCGGATGGCGTAGCCCTCGGGCGGGGCCGGGCCGAACAGCGGGGACTGGCCGGTGAGATTGATGTGGTCGCTGATCAGCACCGGCTGTCCCACACCGAAGGCGGGGTTCATGCAACCCGCGGCGTTGGTGAGCACCACCGTGGAGCAACCTGCCGCCACCGCGGCCCGCACACCGTGGACCACGTCGGCCGGGGGATGGCCCTCGTAGAGATGAACCCGTCCGGCCATCACCAGCACCCGCCGGCCGTCAACGGTCACCGATCGGAGGGTTCCGCCATGGCCGGGCACCGACGGGGGGTGGAATCCGGCGATGGTCTCGGCCGCGACCACCGCATCCGCTGCGCCCAACCCTTCGGCGACCTCCGCCCAGCCCGAACCCAGCACCACGGCAGCGTCAAAACGACCGCCCAACCGCTCGACCAGCTCGGCTCCGGCCTGCTCGGCCCGTTCGAATGGGTTCATACCCCGATGGTAGAAGGCATTGATGACACATCCCGCACCGCGTTCGGTGGGGAGTTACTGGGCCAAATGGGCCAGCGAGCCAGAGGGGCGGGCGCCGAACTGGCTGATGGTCTCGGTGGCGGCCAAAGAGCCCAGCCTTCCGCACTGGGCCAAGTCCATACCCCGAGTCCAGCCGTAGAGGAAACCGGAGGCGTACAGGTCGCCGGCTCCGGTGGTGTCCACCACTTCAGCCGTGGGCGCGGCCGGCACCTCGATGATCTCGGTGGGGGTGACCAGCACCGATCCCTGCTCGCTCCGGGTCAGCGCGGCCACTTGGCACCTTCCCTGCACCGCGGCCACCGCAGCCTCGAAGTCGTCGCCGGTCTCATACAGCGTGCAGATCTCGTGCTCGTTGCCGAACAGCAGGTCGATGGGCCCGTCCACCAAGTCGAGCCATTCCTGGTGGTGGCGCTTTGCGCAGAAGCTGTCCGACAGCGTGAACGAGATTGTCCCCCCGGCAGCCGAGCAGATGGAGATGGCCTTGCGGATGGCCTCCTTGGTGATAGCCACGTCCCAGATGTAGCCCTCGCAGTACAGCACCTGCGCCGCGCCCACCAGGTCGGGATCGATGTCGTCGGGGTGCAGTTCGGTGCTGGCCCCCAGGTAGGTGTTCATGGTGCGGGCCGCGTCGGGGGTCACGATGATGAGACAACGGGCGGTGGGCGGCCCATCAGCGGCCCGAGCCACCTCGAAGCGCACCCCCAGCGCCCCGATGTCGTGGGCGAACACCTCACCGAGCTGATCGTCGCGCACCTTTCCGATGTACCCCACCTGTCCGCCGAACGAGGCCACCCCGGCCACCGTGTTGGCCGCCGAACCACCCGATGTCTCGATGGCCGGCGCCATGGCCCCGTACAGTTCCTCGGCCCGCTCGGCGTCGATGAGCGTCATCGCCCCCTTAACCAGGCCATGAGCCTCAATGAACTCGTGATCCTCGGTGCTGATCACATCGACAATGGCGTTGCCAATCCCCACCACGTCCAACGCCCCACTCATAGCGAACCGAGGCTACCGAGGCGGAACGACCACCTCGCAACGCAACCCGCTGGCGCTGCTCAGTTTCCGGTCGAGCGTGAACAGCGGATTGCCGAGCGCCTCAGCAAGCGCCACATACCAAGCGTCGTAGCTGGTCACATTTGCCCGCAACTCCCAGACGCGCTCGGCCAGTGGATTGAATGGGTAGAGCTCGATGTCAAGACGAAGAAGATCGCCAAAGGACGCAGTCGCCTCCAGTCTCGAAACCTGACCCGAGTGCTCCAAGCGGCGCAAGATATTGGTCGTCTCAGCGATTGCCATCTCTGGCGCGGCCAGCTGGCCCTGCGAAATCGCCAACTCAGCCCAAGGGCCGTGTTGCGCTGAGTCGACCAGCGCGGCGACGAGCACCGAAGCGTCGACGACCGCGCTCACCGGCGATCAGCATCTCTGGCGTCGAGGATCATCGACGCGGTAACGCTGGTGCCTGCTGCATCCTTGCGACGGCGAACCTCATCAAGCCACGAATCAAGAGACGGTCTCGAAGCCAGCCGCATCAACTCACCCCGCAGATACTCCTGCATCGACTGGCGCTTGAGCGCAGCCCGCGCCGCCAACACATCCCGCACTTCCTCCGGCACCCCTCGAATGGTGATCTGCACCGCCATGACAGCATTATGACAGCATTGCCAGCAAATTGCATCACAACCGGACTACTGGGGATGGATCTTGTGAAGGCCATCGGCACCCCAGCACACCGCAGTTCCCTCAACGGTGATACCGCAGGAATGTATGTTGCCCGCAGATACGGAGGAGAAATGACCCGAGGGGGGAGAGGAACTGCCGAAGTCGTCGCTGCCCCAGCACGCGATGGTGCCGTCCTTTCGCACGCCACATGAATGTGAATTTCCAGCCGAAACGGAGGCATACAAGCCGTCAGGGGCAAGTGCTTTGCCACTCTCGTTGTCGCCCCAGCACACGACACTCTGGTCGATCTTCAGCCCACACGCGTGACCGAACCCGGCCGATACCGAGGTGAAGGCGCCTGATGGCGCCGCTACGTTCTCGCGGAAATCGCTACCCCAGCACACCGAACTCTGATCAACCAACACCCCACACACAAACCCATAACCCGTCGAAACGGCGGTGAAGTGGCCTTCGGGTGCAGACAGTTGCTCCAAAATATGTTCCACAGAGTCATTTCCCCAGCACATCACTTTCCCTTCAACCGTCACCCCGCATGCATAGTGGTGCTCGGCCGATATCGACACGAATTGACCCGCAGGCGTGGCCTTATTGCCAAAATGGCCAAGGCCCCAGCACTCCACGCTCTGATCAACCCGCAGACCACATTTTGAGTTTCCGGTCGACAGTGAGGAGAACCTGCCCTCGGGCTCGGGGAAATAGCCGGAGAAGTCTTGCCCCCAACACTCCACGCTCTGATTAACCCGCAGGCCACACGAATAATCACCGCCTGCCACTACAGAATCCATCAAGCCATCAGGAGCGATTGCCCTGCCGTCAGTGAATCCATGTCCCCAGCAAACCACGGTCTGGTCAGCCCTCAGACCACAAGCATGATTGCCGCCAGCTGACACGGATGTATACAAGCCATCAGGTGCGTTAAGCCGGTTGAACTGATTCTCGCCCCAGCACTTGATGGTCCTATTGGCCATCACTCCGCACGAGTATCCATCACCGGCAGAGACTGAGTGGTAAGACCCTTGGGGGGCAGACAACTGGCCATCCAAGTCGCTCCCCCAGCACACCGCAGCTTGATCGACCATCACTCCGCACGAATGGTCAAAACCAGACGATATTGAGACAAATGACCCGTCTGGATCCGAAGTCTCCATTGTGGCCTCGAACACATCAACACCCCAGCAGGCAACTGTCTGGTCAATCATCAATCCGCATGAACGTAGACTGCCTGCGGAGACAGAAACGAAAGCATCAAAAGGAAAGCCCTGAGAATCAAAAGCGTCGCCGCCCCAACACACCGCTGACCCATCAATCCTCACTCCACATGTGCTGAAGGAACTAGCAGACACTGAGAGGAAGAGCCCCCTTGGGACAGACAACTGGCCATACCTGTCGCTACCCCAGCACGCGATCGTTTGATCAACCCTCAACCCACAAGAATGCACGAGTCCCGCAGACACCGAGGTGAACAGGTCCTCTGGCACAGACAATTGGCCGTGGCTGCTGCTTCCCCAGCACACGGCCGTTTGATCAACCCTCAACCCGCACGAGTGTGTGCCACCAGCAGACACCGACAAGAACACCTCGGGTGATGACTCCTCGGGAGGATCCACGTCGACATCTGTCGGGGTTGAAGTCGTCACACTTGTCGCCGCGTCCACTTCAATCGGCGACGGAGTGAATAAACCCGTCTGGCCCTCGTGCCCACCTCCCCCACACGAAGCTGCAATAAGTGCGAATGAAGACAGGGCGATGACCAGTCTGAATCGGTGCGCGTCCTTGGGAATCAACTCGATTGACTGACACTACAGATGGGAGACATGGAGGAGAAGGTCGGCTCGAATGATCGGCACTCGGGTTGTCTCATTCTTGACTGGTTCAATCTAAGGTGGAATCGGTGAGGCCTAGCCGATGAGCGACCGGATCGACGGGGACGAGTACCGGGTTTCCGATGAGGATAAGGCGTACTTCGCGGAACACGGCTATGTGCATCTGCGGGGGGTGCTGACCGACGACGAGGTAGGCGAGCTCGAGGCTGTCTACGACCGGTTCTTGCGCCGGGAGATCGAGGTGCCGGGCAAGGACTACTGCGACATGGCCGGCGACTACGGCCGAGACCCCGAGGACTTCTCGATCATCAACGTGATGCTGCCCCGGCGTTACTACCCGGCGTGGCAGGGCAACATCTACGAGCGCCGAACCGCCTCAGCCGCCCGCCAGCTATGTGGCGACGGGATGGCCATCGACTATGACCAGATCTTGGCCAAACAGCCCTTCAAGCTCGACGCGGTGTTCGCTTGGCACCAGGACATGGCCTATTGGCCCGATACTCCCGACACCCGCACGGCTACGTTTTGGCTGGCCATCGACGACTCCACCATCGAGAACGGCTGCATGCGCTTCGTGCCGGACACCAACCGGGAGCCCACGCTGCGGCCCCACACCCCACAGTACGGCGACCGGGGCGAGTCCCACGCCTTGGGCACCGAATTGCAGGAGGGCGACGAGCCAGTTCCCGTTCCCATCGCCCGGGGCGACGTGACCGTGCACAACGAGCGGGTCATGCACGGGTCCGGCGGTAACTCCACCGCCGGTTTCCGCCGGGCCTATGTGATCGCTTATCGATCCGAGGACACGGTGGCCATCGAGCGCCAGCTCGGCTTCACCCACAGCCACAACGACAGCGGCGATGTGCTCGACCAGGTGGGCGTGGAGGGCCAGAGCCGCTGAGTTCTAGCCGGAGAAGATGTAATCGACCTCGGCTGCGGTCAGCTCTGCCCGCTCGGCGGCAGTGCTCTGCTCCACCTCCTCCATCGAGGCGTTGCCCACAATCACCAAGGGTTCGAAGTCGGCGTGCAGCGCCCAGGCCAGCGCCACCTGGCTGAGGCTCAATCCGTGCTGGCGGCCCACTTCGGCGGCCCGCTCCCGCCGCGCCCAGTTGACCTCGTTGAGATAGCACCGGGCAGTGTCGGCCAAATGGCCCTCGGTTGCCGACTCAAGCTCGGCGCGGCCGATCCGCTCGCTCAGAAAACCCCCGGCCAGCGGCGACCAAGCGACAACCCTTACGCCCCGCTCTTGATGCCAGGCCCGATCGGCAGCTCGGTGGGCACCGGTGAGCGTGACCACGTCGTCCCAGGGCTCATCAAGCTGGTCGACGAGGCTCCAGTGAGCGCTGTTGGCCACCGGCCCTCGCAGATCGTGGGCATCGGCGTACTCCACCGCCGCCTCGATCCGAGCCGTGGTCCAATTCGACACCCCCCACGCCCCGATGTGGCCCCGGTCGATGGCGGCGTTGACCGCCTCAACCAGAATGCCGATGTCCATGGCGGAATCGTCGCGGTGGAACATCCATAGATCGAGCTGGTCGACGCCGATCTGGCGTCGCGACAGTTCCATGTCCGCAGCTATGGCCTCAGGGGTCACCCGGGGGCTCCAGTCGGGAAGCTCGGGGTGGCATCCCTTGGCAAAGAAGACGATGCCGTCCCGACCGCCCCGGTGGCGGACCCACCGACCGAGGATGGCATCCACCCCGTCGTTGCCGAAGGCGTAGTTCACCGCGGTGTCGAACGTATTGATCCCCGCTTCGACGGCGGCATCGAGCATGGCGAAGCGGGCTGGGTCGTCTTGGGCGAACAGGCCGATGGCCCCTTGCACCACCCGGCTGACCGGGGTGGCGACTCCGGGAAACTCCACGTACTCCACTACTGCCCCATTTCGGTTTCGAAGGGGTACACAACCCCGATGCGGGCTCGGATCTCATCGCACAAGCCGGCCATCTCCAATGTCAAAGACAGCGGCATGCGCTCGCTTTCGGTGCGCCCGGCCCGAACGCAGTCCACCACCTCTTGGATCTCGTATTCGAATCCGTTGGCCGGGTGGGGAATCGCCTCGGTCTCCTCTTGGTCCCCGGCCCGCAGAATGGCCCGGTCGGCGGCCCAAAAGACCGGTATCTCGATCGACCCTTCGGTCCCGGAGATCACGGCACTGGATCCCAGTTCGGCCACCACGGCAGAGCCGAGATGGGCCAGCCCGCTCCCCGGATAAGACGCCGAAATGGAGACGATCTCGTCCACATTTGTCTCGCCGACGCGGGCCACCACCCCGTAGTCCACCGGCGGCCCGCCGTACAGCCACCGGGCCAAGTGCAGCGGGTAGACCCCCACGTCGAGCAAGCTTCCCCCGGCGAGGTCGGGATTGAACAGCCGGTGCTCGGGCATCACCGGGGCGGCAAATCCGAACGAGGCCGTCAACTGGCGGACTTCGCCGATGCGCCCCTCGTCGATCCAGCCCCGCACCACCTCATAGATGGGCAAGAACCGAGTCCACATCGCCTCCATGGCGAACACCCCGGCGCCCCGGGCGGCCTCCACAATCCGGGTCGCTCCCTCCAGGTTGGGGGCGATGGGCTTCTCCACCAATACCGCCACCCCGGCGTCAATGCAGGCAATAGCCGCCTCGGCATGGGACGGGTGAGGCGGGCAGATGTACACCGCGTCGAGTTCCTCGCCCTGGAGCATCTCCCCCACCGACCCATAGCTCGCCGCAATGCCGTGATCTTGGGCAAACGCCCCAGCCCGGCCCGCGTCCCTCCCGGCCACCGCAGCAACGCATGCCCCCTCCACAACCTCCATCGCCCCCAGAAACTGACCAGTGATGTGGCCGTGCCCGACCATCCCAAAACAGAAATCCATATCTCCCACGCTAGAATCCAAATGGCCGAGGGCAGTAGCCCGAGGAAGTGGAGCCCGGTACCTCTCCGGACGGTGAGTGGCCGGGCTCTTGCGCGCCAAGGCCGCCTGCGGACTAGCGGAAGCCCGAGAACGCCAGAAGGCCCTCCTGAGTCCATAAACCATCGCCTGCTCCGGACGTCGGGCTGGTACGAATGGGAGTGAGCTGGAGGAGTTGAAATGACTGCCCATGTCCTGCCCTGCCCCAAGTCGCCGCGGGTTGCTTTGGTTGGCGACACGCATGCCAACTCAGTTTGGACAAGGCGCGTCATCGAGGAATTGGCGGCTGAGGGAGTGGACATGGTTGTCCAGCTTGGGGATTTTGGGTGGTGGCCGCAGACGGGATTCGCCAAGAAGATCTCCAAGGCTGCGACCGTTGCTGGAATCACGGTCTGCTTCATCGACGGGAACCACGAGGACCATGAGCACCTCCGCTTCCACGCCCGGCTCCGCAATCCCGGCGGCAGACCAACCGATCCGGTGGAGATGTACCCCAGCCTGTGGTATCTGCCCCGGGGCTGCTCGTGGGAGTGGCACGGAGTTCGGTTCCGGGCGCTCGGCGGAGGGTTCAGCATCGACCATGCAGTCCGCACGCCGGGCCACGACTGGTTCCCCATCGAGGAAGTGCCCTCGATAACCGAGGCCGAGCGAGCCATCGCCGGCGGACCCGCCGACGTGCTACTGAGCCACGATTTTCCCGCACTCGGCTACCTCCTGAGCGGCCGGGCCATCCCCGAGGCCGATGAGCGGGCCTCCCGACAGGTGCAACACCTGCTGGCCAAGGTGGTCGAGGCCATCGAGCCCAAGCTCGTGGTACACGGCCACTGGCACTACCCATACGACATCGTGCGCCATGGCGTCACCGTCAAAGGCCTTGACTGTGACGGCACCGACCAGGCCGTCACCGTGCTCAACCTGGACACCCTCGCTACCGAGGACTGGCGGCTACCTATCAAGCGGCAGGAGGCAAATCGGGTGGAGTTAGCCCGCTAAACCACTATCGTTGAGGACGCCGAGGGCAGTAGCCCGAGGAAGTAGGCCCGGCTCCTCTCCGGACGGTGAGCAGCCGGGTTTTGCGCGTTCTGCCCGCCATCCGCGACGAGGTGCAGTCCACCGTTTGAGCCAGCGACGCCTACCCGCTACTACGGCCGGGTCACCGTCAAGGCCGACCGATGGACAAGGACAGCAGCCGACATCGCCGAAGCCATAGTCAACCAACTCGCTCAAGCCGAAGACGCCAAGGTCTCCGTCACCATCGAAGTAGAGGCCACCGCCGACGACGGCTTCGACGACGACGTCCAACGCACCATCACCGAAAACGCCGCCACCTTGAAGTTCAATGACAGCGACTTCGAGTCCTGAGGCACTCCGCTGACCCCAAACTGTCACCGCTCTTCCTTACACTACAGGAACCTTCCAATCCCCTAAAGGAGAACCAGTGTCATCAGGAGCCATCGCCACCACTTTGCTGGCCGCCGCATTGCTGCCCGGTGCCTTTTTCCAATGGGGCTTCGAGCGAAATGCAGGGCGTTTTGGAATTGCGCTGAAAGACAGGCTCCTTAGAACTACGGGAATATCAGCCATATTCCTTGCCTTGTTTGCATGGCCAATCCACAGATTATACGCAAATTATTGGCCTCAGACAGCTTCCGGGGATCACTTACCAATTGCAATATATTTTGTTCCCATCGTGTATCTATCCATTCCCCTGTTTTTGGGGTGGCTATGTGGAATTACTCTAAGGATGGATTGGGATTGGGCAAAAGGTATCGCTGGAAAGAGGAGATTTCCCACTGCTTGGGATTATGCGTTCAGCGAAATGAAGAGTGGGTGGATTCGCTGCAAACTCAAGTCAGGCGAATGGGTCGGTGGACTATATAGTTCGGTGGACTCAAGTAGTCACACTACATACGCCAGTGGATATCCAGAGCCTCATGAACTATACCTCTACCCAATTGTAGAAATGGACCAGGAGAGTGGGCTCTTTAGGGTTTCGGAAGCTGGTGAGGCCGTACCAGGGGTAGGAGGCTTGTTGTTGCGCTGGGAGGAAATTGATATGCTTAGCTTCGTTGCGAACGATTTTCAAAAGGGCTCTGATGAGAAACAAGGCTGACAAGCGGAAGCGTGAGTATAAGGGGGGGTATTACCCCACTGAATCGGTTACCGGACCGCCGCCGGCGGCGTTGACCCACCCGCGGCCCGGACAGGCTCCAGAGGCCACACCTCCACAGGATTCGAATCCCCCTCCCTCCGAATAACATCACTGCCCCAAGAACGGGCCATCTAGTCTCATTCGATGGCCGAGTCCTCAGTGAACCCTTATCGGCTGCCGCGGGGGGTGGTGCCGCGGCGGTATGAGCTGCGGTTGGAGCCTGATCTGGAGGCGTTTGCGTTTGCGGGGTCGGTGGGTGTGGATCTTGAGGTGTTGGAGCCGACCGGCGAGATTGTGCTCAATGCGGCCGAACTGGAGATCAACGGTGGCGACCTCGACGGGGTGGCGTTGGCGGGGGTGGACTATGACGAGGAGCACGAGCGGGCGGTGTTGCGGCTGGGCGAGGCAGTTCAGCCGGGGGCGGCTCGGCTGAATCTGACGTTTTCTGGCACGCTCAACGACCAGCTTCGGGGGTTCTACCGGTCCACGTTCACGGATGACGATGGCAATGAGCGGGTGATCGCCACCACCCAGTTCGAGTCGACCAATGCCCGGCGGGCATTTCCGTGCTGGGACGAGCCCGACTTCAAGGCGGTGTTCGAAATGACCCTGGTGGTGCCCGACGATCTGATGGCGGTGTCGTCGGGGGCGGAGGTGGATTCCCAACCCACTGGCGACGGTCGCCGGGAGGTGTCATTCGCGCCCACCATGGAGATGTCCACTTACCTGCTGGCGTTCATCGTCGGCCCGCTGGAGGCAACCGACCCAGTGGATGTGAACGGCACGCCGCTGCGGGTCGTCCATCCCATCGGCAAGGGACATCTCACCGAGTACGCCCTCGACGCCGGGGCGTTCTGCCTCGTCTTCTTCGAGGACTACTTCGCCATTGACTACCCCGGCGACAAGCTCGATTTGGTGGCCATCCCCGACTTCGCCTTCGGGGCCATGGAGAACATGGGGTGCGTCACCTTCCGGGAGATTCTGCTGCTGTTAGACCCCGACTCCTCCACCCAGCAGGAGCGCCAGACCGCGGTGGACGTGATCGCCCACGAGCTGGCCCACATGTGGTTCGGGAATCTGGTCACCATGAAGTGGTGGAACGGCATCTGGCTGAAGGAGGCCTTCGCCACGTTCTGCGAGATGCTGGCGGTGGACGCCTACCGCCCCGACTGGAAGCGTTGGCTGGCCTTCGGATTGTCACGGGCCGCGGCCTTCGACGTGGACGCCCTGGCCGCCACCCGGGCCATCGAATACCCGGTGGTCTCGCCCACCGACGCCGAGGGCATGTACGACCTGCTCACCTACGAGAAGGGCGCGGCCGCGGTGCGAATGCTGGAGCAATACCTAGGCGCCGACGAGTTCCGCGACGGGGTCCGCCACTATCTCCAGCGCCACTCCTACGCCAACACCGAAACCCACGACCTGTGGGATGCACTGACCGAATCCACCGGCGAACCAGCCCGAGACGTGATGGACTCGTGGATTTTCCAAGGAGGCCACCCGGTGGTGACCGCCGCGTCCTCCGGTGACGGCACGATCACGCTCCGCCAAGAACGGTTCCGCTACGACGGCCAGCCCGACGACGCCCGTTGGCAAGTACCGGTAGTGGCCGCAGTGGGCACCGACGCCGCAGAGCACACCGAGCGGATGGTGCTGAATGACCCGGTGGCCCTAAGCGCCGACGGCCCCGCCTGGGTCATGGTCAATCCGACCGCCGACGGCTTCTACCGAGTGGCCTACCAGGGCGGATTGCTGGATCGGCTGCTCGACGGCGGCCCCGATCTGGACCCGCTCCAGCGCTATGTGCTGGTGGACGACCAGTGGGCCCTCACGATGGCCAACCGGCTGAGCGTGGCCGATTACATGGCGTTCGCCGAACGTATGGGCGCCGCGGAGGACGATCTGGCGGTGTGGCGTCGCTTGGCCGGCACACTGGGCACCCTCGACCACATGGTTCCCGACGATGGGCGGGCCAGCCTCCAAACCCGGGTCCGGGAAATGGTCGGCCCGGCCTGGGCCCGGGTGGGCTGGGAGCCGGTCGCTGGAGAGGACGAGCGCATCGGCGAGCTCCGGGGAGTGCTGGCCCGCACCCTGGCCGTTGGCGGCAAAGAAGCCGACGCCATCGCCCGGTGCCGAGAGCTAATGGCCGCCCAAGCCGTCGACCCCGCGCTGGCCGCAGCCGCCATCGCCGTGGTAGCCGCCACCGGCGGCGACGCCGACTACGAGGAGATCCACCAGCGCTACCAGAACGCCCCCACCCCCCAGCTCGAACTGCGCTATCTGATGGCGCTCACCACCTTCGACGACCCCAAACTCATGGACCGCACCCTTACCGCCACCCTCGACGGCACCGTGCGCAGCCAAGACGCCGGCTTCGTACTCCGAGGCTGCCTGGAAAACCGCGACCTAGGCCCCCAAGCCTGGGCGTTCGTAGCCGACCACTGGGACGACATCAACCAACGCCTCCCCACCGCCATAGTCCCCCGAATGCTCGGCGGCATAACCGCCCTCTCCACCCCCGAGCTAGCCACCGAAGTCGAGGAGTTCCTAAAAGCCCACCCCGTCCCCCAAGGCAAGCTGATCCTCGCCCAACACCTAGAACGCCAAAAGGTAAACGTCCAACTGCGAAGACGAGTCCAAGAAGCCTTGGGCTAGTTGGTCCCCACAGCCGCCCTGATCGACTCCTTCAGTGACTTCATGGTGGCGAACACGGCGGTGGGCTCGTAGCCGCAGTGGGCCATGCAGTTTTCGCAGCGGGGGTCTTTGCCTCGGCCGTAGCTGTCCCAGTCGGTGGTTTCGATCAGCTCCTGGTAGGTCTCGGTGTAGCCGTCGGACATTAGGTAGCAGGGCCGCTGCCAGCCGAATACCGAGTAGCTGGGGATGCCCCAAGCGGTGCACTCGTACTCCACCTTCCCCTCGAGGAAGTCCAGGAACAGCGGCGTGTGGTTCAGCCGCCACTTCTTGCGCTTGCCCTCGGAGAAGGCGTCCCTAAAGAGGCTCTTGGTCTGCTCCACCGGCAGGAAGTGCTCCTGGTCGGGGGCCTTCTCGTAGGCGTACCCCGGCGAGATCATCATTGAGTCGACTTCCAGGTCGTCGTTCAAGAAGTCCAACACGCTGCGCACGTCCTCGGGGGTGTCGGTGCTGAAGAAGGTGCTGTTGGTGGTAACCCGGAATCCCTTGTCTTTGGCCTCGTTGACGGCCTCCACCACCTCGTCGAACACACCCTCGCGGGCCACGGCCAGGTCGTGGCGCTCCTGAAGCCCGTCCACGTGGACCACGAACGAGAAATAGGGCGACGGCTTGAACTTGTCGATCTTGCGCCGCAGCAGCACCGCGTTGGTACACAGGTACACGAACCGCTTGCGCTTGATGAGCTCGTCCACCATCTCGCTGATCTGGGGGTGCAGCAGCGGCTCGCCCCCGGCGATGGACACCATGGGGGCACCGCACTCCTCCATAGCCGCCACCGCCTCGTCCACGCTGACCCGCTTGCGCAGCACCTCGGTTGGGTACTGGATCTTGCCGCAGCCCGGGCACTCCAGATTGCAGGCGAACAGCGGCTCCAGCTCCACGATCAGCGGGAACTTCTCGCGGCGGCGCAGCTTGTTCTTGAACACGTAGGTGCCAACCTTTGCCGCTTGTCTCAGCGGAATGGGCATGTCAGAAATCCTCCTCGGACAGCACCGGCGTCAACCGGCGAATGGTCCGCAATGCTCGATAGATCCTCACGGGAGCAACCAGAGACCGCAGCTCATGGCTGGGGGTGTCGGTTACCACCCGCACCACTGCTGCCGGACCACGATGATGCTCCAAAAGCCAGGCCGACTCCATATCGACCGCCACCGCCCCCCGGTTGGCCAGCTCCTGGCGACGCGCCCCAACCGCCAGCTCGGACACGCTGGCCACCGGGCCGGTGTGTACGGTAAATCCGGCCGCTTTCAGACCCTTGGCCACTGCTTCGGATTGGGGCAGGCCAATGGGCGGCACATCGTCGGCCGATACCTCGGTGGCCACCACCACGTCACCCGGCTCGATGCCATCGACCACCGCCCCGCCCATGCCGACCACCGCTACCGGGCCGCGGTGCGGCTCAACCCGGCGACTGCGCTTGGGCCCCATGCCGGTACACAACACCTTTGCCCCACCGCCGTGCCGGCGGATTCCCCGCCGGGCGGCTCGGGCCTCCATAGCCAACGGACACAGCACCACCAGGCTCACCCCTCACCCGTTGTCGCCTGCACCCAGCGGCCCAGGGCCATCAACGGGAACACCAGCCGGTAGAGGTGGTAGCGGATGTAGAAGTCGCCGGAGAAGCCGGTGCCGGTGTACCAGGGCTCGTCCCAGTCCCCGTCGTCGCGCTGGTGCTCTACCAACCAGGCCACCCCTCGCTGGGCCGCCTCCTCGCTCGCCCGGCCCGCGGCGATCAACGCCAGCAGCGCCCACGCAGTCTGCGACGGGGTGGACTCCCCCCGCCCCCGCCAGTTGTCGTCGACATAGGAGCGCATGTCCTCGCCCCACCCGCCGTCTTGGTTTTGCACCGACTCCAGCCAGCGGCATGCTCGCACCACCCGGTTGTCGTCCGCGGGCACCCCGGCGCTGATCAACGCCGGGACCACCGCCCCGGTGCCGTATAGGTAGTTGGCCCCCCAGCGCCCATACCAGGAACCGTCCCCTTCCTGCTCATCACTGAGCCACTGAACCCCGCGGTCCATTGCATTCCGGTCGATTGGGAAGCCCATCGCGTCGGCATCCAGCTCGGCGAGCATCTCCACCACATGGGCGGTCACATCGGCCGACGGCGGATCGATGACCTCTCCGAAATCGCAGAACGGGAGCTCGGCCACCAGCGGCGAGCAGTTGTCGGCATCGAATGCCGCCCAGCCGCCATCGGAGCACTGCATCCCCTGGGCCCACACCACCGCCCGATCCAGCGCCTTTTGCACCTGCTTGGCGTCGGGATGGCGGATGCGGCGCAGGGCGAGGGCCACCTCGGCGGTGTCGTCCAGATCGGGATAGTAGTTGTTCTCGAACTCGAACGCCCATCCCCCCGGGGCCAGATGGGGGCGCTGCTCGGCCCAGTCGCCCACGATCTGGACTTCTTGATCGATGAGCCAGCGGGCCCCGGCCACCATCTGGGGGTCTTCGGCGTCCACACCGGCATCGGCCAGCGCGAGCAGCGCCAGGCAGGTATCCCAAACCGGCGACTGGCAGCACTCCAGGCGTCGCATGTCGTCTTCGACGATGGTCCAAGCGTCGAACCCGGCCAGCCCTTGGGCCAGAATCGGATGGTGCAGGGAATGGCCCCGCACGTACAGGGCCAAGAGCGAGTACACCCACGGCGGCTGGATGCCCCCCCAGCAGCCGTCGGACTCCTGACGGGCGATGATCCACTGCTCGGCCCGACTGAGCGCCCACTCCCGCACCCGCCGCTGCGGACGGTTCTCGTAGAGATGCAGCACCTGATCAAGGCGCTGGAATCGCCGAGCTGGACTCCCGGGCGGGGCGAGCTCCCGTTCTGGAGGGATGGCTCCGGTGCGGATCTCATCCAGGTTCAGTCCCATAGACCGCACCGGGCGGTGAGCCCCCACCACTGTCAAAGCGACCAGGGTTTGGCGGGCCCAGCAGGCGAAGTCATAGATGTTCAGCGGAACCTGCTTGGGCAGAAAGATCACCTCGGGAGGCAGGGCGGGCAGGTCTTCCCATCGCCAGAGGTCGAACAGCGCCATCCAGATTCGGGTGAACACCCGGCTGCGCTCCAGCCCTCCCTCGGCGCGGATGTAGGCGGCGGCCTTGGCCATGTGGTCGGCGTCGACGGGATCGCCGGCGTAGCGCAGCGCCCAGTAGGCCTCCACGGTCACCGACAGATCGGCCGGACCCTGGTAGAAGGTGGCCCACGTGCCGTCGGCCCGCTGGTTGTGTCGGATCCAGTTGGCCGTCTGCCGGGTGACCTCGGGGTCGGCGATGCCCAAGAACTCCCGGAGGAACAGATCCTCAGCCTCGATGGATACGTTGGTCTCCAGCTCGTCTTTCCACCATCCCTGAGTGTCTTGCAGGCTGAGGAGCCGTTCCGTGGCCTTGGCCAAAGATTGCTCAACGCCCATCAGAAGTCCCTCCCCAAGATGAAATCGGCAAGCAGCCGAAACTCCTCCACCACCTCTTCCACAACCTCCTCGTGCGCGGCCAGAGAATCGAGAGCGGAAACAGCCCGGTCGTAGTGGGTCCGGGCCAGCGCCTGGGTGCCTTCCCGGCCACCCCCCGCCTCCACCAGCGCTCGGGCTGCGTCCACGCCTCCGACATCCCAATCGGGACGGGAATAGAGCTCAGCCAGCTCCTCGGCTGCCGAGGTGCCGCTGTTGAGGGCGATCACCACCGGTACCGACTTCTTGCGCTCCCGAAGGTCGGCCCCCGCAGGCTTGCCGGTGCGCTCGGGGTCACCCCAGATGCCCAGAAGGTCATCCACGGCTTGGAATGCCACCCCCACATCCGCCCCGAACTCAGCCAGCCCATCGACCACCGAATCGTCGGCTTCGGCCAGAATCGCCCCCACTGAGGTCGCGTAGGACAAGAGCGCCCCGGTCTTGCCCTGCTCCATGGCCAGGCACTCCTCCAGGGTGACGAGAGATCTCTCCTCGAAGGCCATGTCCATGCTCTGGCCGGCGATCATTGCCGAAACTGCTCCGGTCAGATGTTTGACCGCCTTGACCCTGGGCGCTGTTGGGTCGGACAGCAATACCTCATAGGCCAAGTTGTGGAGAGCGTCTCCTGCCACCACGCCGACTCCAATGCCGAACTTGGCCCAGACCGTGGGCCGGTGCCGACGCTCGGCATCGTTGTCGATGATGTCGTCGTGGATCAGCGAGAAGTCGTGGATGAGCTCGATGGCCACCGCCCCGGGCACTCCGGTTTCCGAAGGGGCGCCCACAGCTTCAGCAGACAAGATGGCCAGTGCCGGGCGGGTTCCCTTGCCCCGACTCTGGAAGTGGTATTCAGCGGGCCCTCTCAGCTCAGGGCACAACCCGCTCAGTGCGGCGGCAATGGCCGGGTCCACCAGCTCCCTGGCTCGGCTGAGGATCCCTGGAACCGGGATACCCTCGCTCACGCGCTCATCCTCTCTGGCTCAGACGGTGACGGCTCGGGGCTGAGATGCGGCCCAGAGTTGTCACCGGATGATTGGGCGGGCCTTGCGGCAACAGCGGTGCGGCAGTGATCGAGGGCGAGGCCGGCCGCCAGCTTGCCGGAGCGGACGGCGCCCTCCATCGTGGCTGGCCAGCCGGTATCGGTCCACGCCCCGGCCAAGAACAAGCCATCGATGGCAGTGGTCGGACCAGGACGAAGCCGCCGGGTGCCGGGACGGCCGGCAAAGGTGGCCCGGTGCTCTCGGGTCACCACCGCGTCTATCACCTCAGCCGCAGCCGAGCGCGGCAGCAGCTCGGCGAGAGCCGAGCGATAGCGCTCGATCATGTCCGCCGGGCGTTCGCCGATCTCATCGAAGGCCGCCGACTGCGACACGGCCACAACCTGCTCGCCGCCACTGCCCGCGCCGACGGGTGCCCGCGGCTCATCGTCGGCCCAGTTGGCGGCCTCAGTCCGGTCGAAAACGAATTGCACCGGGGAATCCAGGGCTGCGGTGAAGGGCACATCCATGACTTGGCGGTCGAACACGAAGTGCACGTTGACGATGGGTGATACCCCGAGATCGACCAGCTCAGATTGCCCGGCCACGGTGCCGGGGGGCAGCAGGCCGTCGACAACATCGTGGGGCACGGCCAAGATCAGCGCGTCGGCGTCCACCCGCTGCCCGCCTATAGTCACCGAGGGTCCTTCGCCCACTGATTCCACATGGGCTTGAAGCTGGACGTGCCCTCCTTGGGCGGTGATCACCCGGGCGGCGGCATCTCCGTGGAGAGCAGCCAAGGGCACCCGGGTCCAGCCCAGATCACCGGCATCGGCGCTGTCCAAGAGCCCGGTGCGGAACACCTTGACCGCCAGGCTGAGCGAGGCATCGTCGGCCCGGAGGTTCACGGTGGGCAAGCAGATGAGGTCCCATAAACCGGCGATGGCCCGACCGGATTCGCCGCGAAATCGCAGCCACCCCCCGAAGCTCATCTCGTCGGTGTCGGGAGCATCGGGATCGAGGCGACGCAGGGCCAGCGCAGTGCGAATCGCCCGCAGACGATCGGTTACAGAGAGCGGGCTGTAGCGCAGCAGTGACCGGGCCAAGTGAAGGGGGGAGGGGGCACCGGTGCGGAATATGCGGGCCGGACGGCGACCGGGGCGCATCACCGAAACCGACATACGGCTCTGCTCGGTCACTTGATCGGTCACCTCAAGGCGCTCCAACAGCGCCCGGTACTCGGTGCAGCACCGCATGAACACGTGCTGGCCGTTGTCGAACCAGCGGCCGTTGCGCTGGAACGACCAGGTGGCCCCGCCCAGCCGGGGGGCCCGCTCATAGAGCGTCACCCGCGCTCCGCTGTCGGCAGCGGACACTGCCGCGGCCAGTCCGGCGAGCCCGCCTCCGACCACGGCCACACGCGGCTGAGAAACGACCGGGCTCATGTGGTTGCTCCCCCGGAACGATTCGACATACTCGATGCCTGCTCGAATGCCACCCACACCCTCATGTGGTGACTCCTGCCAGGCTGCGAACGGCCACCCAGGCCTTCTCCCTGGTGGGCAGCGACAGCCGCCCCTCCATCACGGCCGTGGGCGTGGCAGCAATGCGAGCCAGCAGGCGGTGGTAGATCCCGGCCATCGCCCCGGTGCAGGCCCGGCTGCGGTGGTCCAGCATCCCGAGCAGCTTCAGGCCCTCGGCGAAATGCCGCTCGGCTCGCTCGGCTTCGAACGCCACCAGTGCGCCCACCGCGTCGGTCGGGCCGGTCAGATCGGGGGCGCAGCCGAATCGCTCGATGTCGGCGGCGGGCAGGTACACCCGGCCCATGCCCCGGTCCTCCACGATGTCGCGCAGGATGTTGGTGAGCTGAAGGGCGATGCCCAGCACATCGGCCAGTTTGGCGGCCTGGTCGGGATCGCCCCTCGTGCCGAACACCCCCAGCGACAGGCGGCCCACCGATCCGGCTACCAGCCGGCAGTACTCCTCGGTTTCAGCGATGGTGGTGTACACCTTCCCAACCGCGTCCTGCTCGCACCCGGCCACGATCTCATTCAGCGCATCGGCCGGTATGGGGAAGCGGTCGATTGCATGGCGCAGACCCACCAGCACCGGGTCGTCGGGGTCGCGGAGCCCGCCTTCGGCCAGAGTGTCTATGTCGGCCCTTATCTCCGCCAGCTCGGCCAGCTTCTCATTCTGCGGCAACGGGCCATCGCCCACGTCGTCGATGCGGCGGGCCATGGCGTACAGCGCCGACATGGCCTGGCGCTTCGGCTTGGGCAGCAGGCGAATGCCATAGGAGAAGTTGCGGGCCTCGACCCGTGTGATCTCTTCGCACCGCTGATAGGCGTCGGCGGCCTTCACCTTCGCCTCCAGCGCGCCGCGGCATCTTGCGCGGCGCGAACTGCTTTGGCGTCGGTCACCTGGCGGGGGGTGACAAGGCGAGCGACATGCGCCGCGGTGCGGACCTTGGAAGGGGTCCGAAGCTTTCTCAGTACGTCGTGGTCGGCCCCGGCGATGGCATCCAATGCGGCCATTCCGCCCGCGGCATAGCCGGCCACCGTCACCTTGGCCCATCCGCTGAGTGAGGCCACCAGCGGCTCTCCCCGCTTCAGCAGCCCGCGGGCGGTGTCGCATTGGTGGGCCACCAGCCGGCGAAGTGCCTCCGAGGCGCGGGCCGCCCCCAGTTCACCCTCGTCCACGCCGAAGCGGGCCATCTCGTCGGCCGGGAAATAGATGCGGCCCTTTTCGGTGTAGTCCTCGCCGATGTCTTGGAGGTGCTCCACCAGTTGCAATCCGGTGCATACCGCATCGCTGAGGGCGATTCGCTCGGGGGTGGCCGCGCCGAACACCGCTAGCACCAGCCGGCCCACGGGGTTGGCCGACAGCGTGCAGTACTCGGCCAACTCGGCCTGGGTCTGGTAGCGGTGCTTGTGCTGGTCAACCCGGTTGGCCTCGATAAGCGCCAAGAACGGCTCGTCGTCCACATCCACATCAGCGAGCAGAGGCGTGAGCTGAACCATGACTGGGTGGGTGGCATCGCCGGTGCGGGCCCGTGCGAGTTCCCCCTCGATCCAATCCAGCGCGGCAAGTCGGTCGCCCTCGTATTCGTCGCCGATATCGTCCACGAGTCGGGCAAACCCGTAAATGGCCAGCAGATGGGCGCGGGCATTCGCCGGGACCGCCTTCAGCACCACGGGGAAGTTCTCACTTCCCCTCTGGGCCATGATCGAGTTCAAGTCGAACTCGACTTCAGTCTGCACAACACCCCCGCTGCGGCTCAGTTTCCTTGGGGAACCCGCTGGTCAGCGGGTTCCCCTGATAATCCATAACAATGTTTTTACGATCGTCACCCAATTGCAAACAATAGAGTGACCATCAGGTCACCTTTTTGTACGCGCTCAATCCGACACTGTCAAGGCATTGACTGCTCCGTGTCTTCGAAGTTGGGACGATCGGCAAAACGACCCATGAGGCCCTCGGCAAAAATGTGGGCGATGGCGTCCATGATCAGAGCCCCGGCGAGCCGATGGCCCCGAGGATCGTCCGACAGGGCCTCTCCCAGTCGCTCGGCCAGTCGCCAGAACACCCGCTGGGCGGCGGCGGCGTGCTCCACCTGGCCCTGTACCGAGCGCTTGGCCACTTCCAGCATGATGGGCAGGCCGGGCAGAAGCGCTTCGGCCAGGCGACGGGTGAGTTCTTGGCGGCTCAATCCGATCTGGCCATCGATCGAGGCCGAGAAATGCTCCGCGGTGTTGTCCACCACCGCTTCCACCGCTCGGAAGAACAGGTCCTGTTTCGAGCGGTAGTGGCGGTAGAAGGTCCCCTTGGCCACACCGGCCTGCGTGCATATTTCGGCCACGCTCACCTCGGTGTAGCCCCGCAAGGCGAACTCTTGAATGGCTACGTTCCGCAACTGCTCGCCGCTGTCGGTCAAATGGGGAACTTCGGTGTGATCAAGGTTCTCCGCGTTCATGATCTGGGCGATATGGCGCAGAGGCAGGCGATGGCGCTCTCGCAGTTCCCTGACCTGCTCGACGGCTTCGGCGTGGCGCTGGCTGTAGAGGAAGCGGTTGGCCGCGGCCCGACGGGGCGCGGGCAGAAGACCCAGCCGCCGATAGTGGTGGATGGAGGCAGCCGGCACTCCGGTGCGAGCTACCAGCTCGCTGATGGGGAACTCGCCGGGAGGACCCATGCCTCCACTCTTATTCGGATTCCCGTGCTACCGCCAGCGCGTACCGGAAACTCGTGGCTGCGAATGGCTACTCCTGCTCGGCAATCTTGATGGCCTCTTCAAAGCCGGTGCCCTGCTCGATGAGGTTGCGGTACTTCATCACGTGGCGAGGCCGGTTGAAGCCAAGCACGCCGACCAGTCGGCCCGCTCGGCCGTAGAGGGCGGCAAACCGCCGCTCTTCGGTCGATCCGGTGATGATGTGCACCTCGTCGTCGGGCCGGGCTCGTCCCGCCAACTGGATCTTGCGGTCGTACTGGTCGCTCCAGAACCACGGGACCGGGGCATAGGGCTGGGCCTCGTCGTCGGAGGCCAGCAGACGGAGCGCCGCATGCTGGCCCTGGGCAATGGCGTTGTCCCAGTGCTCCACCCGCATGATCTCGCCGAACAGGCGGTTGGGCCAGCGGGCCACGTCCCCGGCCGCGGCGATACCAGGAGCGGCCAAACAGGTCTCGTCGCACACCACGCCGTTGTCCAACTCCAGCCCCGAGCCCTCCAGCCACTCGGTATTGGGGATCACCCCGATGCCCACCACCACCACATCGGCATCCATCGAAGTGCCGTCGCTCAGGTGTACCCGCTCCACCCGGCCATGGCCGTCGAAGCCTTCGACGCCCACGCCGAGTCGCAGGTCCACGCCGTGGTCTCGGTGCACATCAGCGCACACCGTGCCGATCTCGGTGCCCAAGACTCGGCCCAGCGGCACTGGCAGGGCCTCGATCAGGGTGACCTCCAGGCCCCGCTCCCGGGCGGTGGCCGCCACCTCGGCGCCGATGAACCCGGCCCCTACCACCGCCACCCGCTGAGGGGAGGCCTCCAGCTCTGCTCGAATGGCCAGGCAGTCGTCCAGGCCCCGCAGGGTGTAGATGCCGTCGAGGCCGTTGGTGGGCAGTTCCCGACACCGAGCCCCGGTGGCGATCAGAATGCCGTCGGCGGTAACCGTTGAGCCGTCGTCGAGCGTCACGGTCCGGCTGGCCACGTCAAGCCCGGCGGCCCGGCGGCCCAGTCGCCAGTCGGCGTTCAGATCTTGGAGCGATTCGTCGTCGGACAGCGCGATGCGGTCTTGCTCCCATTCCCCGGCGAGGAGTTGTTTGGACAGGGGAGGCCGGTCGTAGGGCTGGTGGGGCTCGTCGCCGATGATGGTGATGGCCCCGTCGAATCCTTCTCGCCGGAGCGTCTCCGCCGCCCGGGTTCCGGCCAGCGAAGCTCCGACAATGGCTAGTGAGCGCAGCGGGCGCCTACTCCTCGGCGATGGAGATGGCCTGCTTGGGGCAGCGCTGGATTGACTCGTTCACCCGCTCGCGGGCCTCATCCCCAGGGGTCTCGTTCAGCAGGTACAAGAAATCGTCGTCGCGCACCTCGAAAATGTCAGGAGCGACCTGCATGCAAATGGCGTTGCTCTCGCACAGGTCGTAGTCCACAACCACCCGGTATCCCATCGCTTCCTCCCATCTCCCAAAAAGACACCCCGACCCTACCCAACCAACCCCCACCTAGTCACCATCGGGCCTCGTCTCAGTTACAGGCAATGGTGTTGGGTGTAGGTGCGGATTTCTTGGCGGGCGGTGGCTACTACTTCTTCTAGGGCGAAGGCTTTGCTGAACAGTTCTTGGAGGTCTTCGATCTCGTCGATCTCCCGGGAGGCGTTGGCCACGGTGGTGACTGCCTCGCGGATGTCGGGCGGCGCGGCGTCTTCTAGGGCGTCTAACTGGGCTAATTCTTGCTCGCCTTCTGCCGGCCGCATGCCCACTCCATCTTCGGCCAGCTCGCAAAACGCCACGATGTCGCCCTTGTCCTCACCGCCGCATGCCCCCAACACGAACAATGGCGACATGCACACCAGCAGCCAGGCGAAGCGCTTCACCCCCCTAGCTTGCCCGTTCAGGAGGTGGGCTTGTCGGAACCCACGATCCACATGGCGTAGTACTGGGCTCCGCCGCCGTAGGCGTGGCCGAAGGCCTTGCGGGCGCCTTCTACTTGGTGGTCGCCGGCCATGCCCCGAACCTGGAGGGCGGCTTCGGCAAAGCGGATCATGCCCGAAGCTCCGATGGGGTTGGAGGAGAGCACCCCGCCCGAGCAGTTCACCGGGAGGTCCCCGCCATCGAGATGGGTGGCTCCCTCTTCTACCAGCTTCCAGCCGTCGCCGATCTCGCAGAACCCCAGGCTCTCCAACCACATGGGCTCATACCACGAGAACGGAACGTAGATCTCCACCTCGTCGATCTCGGCCCGCCGGTCGGTGATGCCCGCCTGGGCGAACACGTCGTCGGCGCAGTCCCGGCTGGCTTGGGGGTTTACCTCGTCGCGTCCGGGGAAGTTGTTGGCCTCGCTTCGCAGGGCCGCGCCGTGGATCCAGGCCACCGGCTTGGTGGAGGCGTCTCCGGCGGCCTCGTCGCCCAACACCAGAGCGCAGGCACCGTCGGACGACGGGCAGGTCTCAGAGAACCGGATCGGCTCCCACAGCATGGGCGATTCCACCACCTGATCGAATGTCAGATCTTTCTGCTGGAGGTGGGCATACGGGTTGCGCAGGGCGTGCTGGCGGTCTTTGAACGCCACCATGCAGCCGATCAGCTCGGGGGCATTGGTGCGGGCCATGTACTGGCGGATGATGGGCGAGAAGTAGCCGCCGGCCCCGGCGTTGATCGACACCGAGAATGGCTGGGGCAAAGACAGTGCCCAAGTGGCGTTGGACTCCGACTGCTTCTCAAAACCCAGGGTCAGCACCCGGCGATGGATGCCTGCTTGCACCAGCGAGGCGGCCACCACTGCGGTTGACCCGCCCACCGATCCTGCGGTGTGGACTCGCAACAGCGGCTTGCCCACCGCCCCAAGCGCCTCAGCTAGGAACAGCTCGGGCTGCATGACCCCTTCGAAGAAGTCGGGGGCCTTGCCCACCACCACGGCGTCGATGTCGTCCCAGCCCAGCTCGGCGTCCTCCAGCGCCCGATAGGCGGCCTCCCGCACCAAACCGGGCAGCGACACGTCGCCCCGGGTGGTCTGGTACTTGGTCTGGCCGACCCCTAGTACCGCGGTGCGCTCGGCCATCACTCCCCCTCCATCACGCAGACCAGGTTCTGCTGGAGGTAGAGGCCCGACGCGGCGTGGCCCAACGCCCGGTCGGCCCGCTCGTGGTGGATCTGGGCCGCGGCATCGGCGATGCGCATGAGGCCGGCGGCCATCATGGTGTGGCCGGCCAACGCCCCGCCGTTGGCGTTGATGGCAGTGCCGTCGCGCAATCCCAGCTCAATCTCCAAGATGTGCTCTTGGGTGGTGAACGGTGCGGCCAGCTCGGCGGCGTCCAAACGGTCGGCGCTCGCTCCTGCTCGGGCCGCGGCCATTTGCGCGCTGGGTGCCCGGGTAAGGTCACGCACCCCTGGTTGGTGGGGATCGATGCGGTGGTCGATCCCCCTGATCCACGCCGGGCGCTCGCACAGCTCTCGGGCCCGGTCGCCGGCGGCCAGCACCACGGCCACGCCTCCGTCGGCGGAAGCCGCACAGTCGCTGGGCCGCAGCGGATCGGCGATGGGGGCCTCAGCCAGCACACTTTCGGCGGTGGCGTCAGCCGATGACCGCACCGCCAGCGGGTTGTCGGCCGCGCCGTTGAGGCTGCGAACTGCGATCTCGGCCAAACGGCGCTCGCTGACCGCGCCCGACTCCAGCATGATCCGGGCCTGAAGCGCGGCCAAGGAGAAGGCGTCGGGCCACAGCGGCCCCAAGTAGTAGGGATCGAGCTGGGTGGAGAGCACGTCGCGCAGCGACCCGGGTGACGACTTGCCGTAGCTATACACCAGCGCGGTGTCCACCCCGCCGATCTGGAGCTTCACCCAAGCCTCGTACAGGGCCCAGGCACCGTCCATCTCCACGTGGCTCTCGCTAATGGGCGGAACCGCACCCACGGCGTCGAGGGTGTGGACAAATGAGAACGCCTGACCGGCCAGAAAGTCGCTGCTTCCCGAGCAGGTGAAGCCGATGTCGTCTTGGGTGAGGCCCACCGCGCCCCGGGCCTCGTTGATGATCGGCACCATCAGCTCTACCTCGGTGGTGTGGGTGAGCGCCTTCTCCTGGTGTTGGGCCACCGAGACCACCGCGATGTCGCGCATCACCCCTGCTCCCCGGCCGCGGCCTGCTTGGCGTGCCAGGCGTTGGTGCCGGCCGCCGTCACCGGGATGTCGGGCTCGCCGGTGGGCGCCCAGTACAAGATGTTCTCCGCGGTGCGGCCCAGTTCGTCGTCGGGCTTCCACACCGCCCGCACCCGCATGCCCATGCGCACCTCGGAGGTGTCTATCCCGGCCACCAGGCCCAGAAAGCCGATGTCAGCGCCGTCGAGGTGGATCCAGGCGCTCACGTAGGGGATCTCCAGATCGTCCCGGCCCGGAATGGGCAGCCGGGTCACACAGAAGCCCCCCACATGGCCGGTATCGGGCAACTCCACATAGTCGGGGGTGGCCGCGCCGTGGCGGGGATCCACTCCCCGAGGGGGCACGAATACCGCCCCGTCCACTGGAGACCTCTGGCCGAGGATCTTGCGGTCGGCGAAGGCGTTCAGATACCCCGAAGAAGCCGAACCGGGGATGAAGTCGTATTCCAAGCGGATGGGGGTTCGCACCGACCGCACCGGCTCCACGTCGGACAGTTTCTCGGGGAGGCTCACCTCGCCCGACAAAGCGGCGGGGGGGATGCTCGGATCAGCGCTCATTGGTCGGCGCCCTCGGGCACAAAGCCCTCAAGGTCGGCGATGTGGCCCTCTCGCTCCGGCCGCCATCGGGCCGTCACCCGCATCCCCACCGACAGCTCTTCAGGGCCATCCACCAGAAGTCCGTGGACCATTGGGGTGTCGGCTCCGTCCAAACGGATCAAGCCCAGGCCGTGGGGCTGGTCCCACGGGGACTGGGACCGGGGCGGGTCCACCCAGGTCCAACTCATCAGCTCCCCGCCCTGGCGCACCTCCACCAGATCGGTCAGGGGCTCGGAACTCTCCGGGTCGTACTCGGTGGGCGGGCACAGCACCGTTCCGTCGGGACGGCGAATGCCCAGGATGATCCCCTCTCGCAGACCAGTGAGGAACGCGCCGATCACCGGGCCGGTGGTCCGGGTGAAGGGGTACTCCAGCACCAAATCAGCCCGAAGCCGCTCCGCCATCGATTTAGCCCTCCCCGTCCACCGAGATGGTGCCCGCGTCGGTGTCGATGATCACTGTGGTCCCATCAGCCGGTTCGTCGACGTCGAACTCCACCCCCATCAGGCAGGGGATCTGGAAGTCTCGGCTGATGATGGCCAAGTGGCTTTCGATGTCGCCCGACCGGCACAGGATTCCGGCCAGATCGGCCTCAATGGGAGCCAAAAAAGTGGCCCCCGCGTCTTTCACCAGCGCCACCGTCTCGGAGGCGACATCATCACCGGCGTCGAGCACCGCGATCACGTCGTCCGGCGTGTCGAATCGCATCAGCCGGCCCTGGCCGGAGATGCCCGAGAAAACCGGGCTGCCCCGGCCCACAATTTCGCCCATCAAAACTCGATGACCTGGCGTACAACCTCGCCGTTGCGCACCGCCTCGAGGGCCGGATTGATCTCGTCGATGGTGATGCGCCGGGTGATCATGCGCTCCAAGTCGAGCTTGCCGTTCTTCCACAGCCGCAGCAGTCGGTGGAAGTCGCTACGCGCATCGGTGCCGCCGTAGTAGGAACCCACCAGGGTCTTCTCGTTGTAGAAGAGCTCGAAGGCGCTGAAGGAGACCATCTCCTCCATGCGGCCCACCCCCACGATGCAGCAGGTGCCGCCTCGACGGGTCATGTCGTAGGCGGTGCGCATGAGGGCGGGAACGCCGACGCACTCCAGGGCATAGTCGAATCCGTCGCCCCCGGTGATCTCGTTCTTGGCCCCCTCCAGGTCTTCGGGCAGCACCGCGTGGGTGGCCCCGAAGGAGATGGCCTCATCGAGCTTGGCCGGGTTCTTGTCCACCGCCACGATCTCAGCCGCCCCGGCGATCTTCGCCCCTTGGATGGCGGCCACGCCGACCCCTCCGGCGCCGATCACCAGCGCGGAGGAGCCCGGGCTGATCTTGGCCGTGTTCAATGCGGCCCCGGCCCCGGTCATCACCCCGCAGCCGATGAGTGAGGCCACGTCCAAGGGGATGTCGTCATCGATCTTCACCACTCCTTGGCGGGGCATGAGCATCTTCTCGGCGAACGTGCCCGCTCCGGCCATGCCGCCGATCTCCTGGCCGCCCTGGGTGAACTTCATCCGGGCCATCTCGCCGAATGTGATGTTGACGCACAGGTTGGGCTGGTGGCGACCCGTGCAATAGAGGCACTCCCCGCAGGGCGGCGACCACATCACGATCACGTGGTCACCAGGGGCGAGGTCGTCCACATTGGATCCCACCTCCTCGATGATCCCCGCGCCCTCGTGGCCGAGCACCGCCGGGGAGGCTTGGGGAATGGTCCCGTTCATGGCCGACACATCGGAGTGGCATACCCCGGTGTGGGTGATCTTGATGGCTACATCATCGGGGCCCAGATCCAGCATCTCGACGTCGTCACACACGTCCAGATTGACCTCCCCCACCTCTCGCATAATCGCCGCAAGCATTGAAGGATCGTAGGCCGAGCCTGGCTTCCACGACACACCTTGCTGCCAAACCGATGGCTAGTGTCATCAGCCATGCCCCAAACCATTCCGCTCGATCTTGTGGAGCTGAACCGAATGGTGGAGTTCTGGGACATCTTGGTGTCCGAGAACTCCAAGAAGCGCACCGGCCTCACCTCGGGACTGATCCCGGTGCGGGAGTACACCGGCTACTCGGGCATGGAGGCCTGGCTGCGCTGGCCCGACATTCTGGCCCGCTGCGATGAGGTGCTCGATGCCTCCGAGCTGGGGGCCAAGATGCGGGGACCGGGAACCCAGACCACCAACGCCCACCCCTTCGCCATCGTGTGCATCCCGTTCGGCGGCTGGCGCGCCCTCGAGGAGTTGTCGGCCATGGGGCTCACCACCCAGGTGGACGACGTGGAAGACAGGGTGCGCTTCCTCATGGACTACTGGATCCGCTGGGTGGAGCCGTGGCGGGGCGACGGCTTCCGCTCGTGCTGGGACGCGGCCGACACGCTGCGAACCTGCGACCCCGAGATCATAAGCACCCTGTATGAGGCCGCTTGGCCGGTGGAGGGTGACAGCGACAACCGCACGGCGCGACGGTTTGTGGCCGGACTCCAGCAGTACCTGTTCCTGCTGTACTTGGACACCCGGCTTGGCACCGGCGACACCGGCCCGTACCCGCTGCCCAACGGCCGCCACATGATCGTGCGGGAGTTCTCCTCGCTGGCCCAGAGCTGGATCCCGTGGAGCCACGTGGCCGCCGATGTGCCCTATCAGAACCTGGTGGTGGGCCTGGTGTTCCGGCCCGGCATCCACAACCGGGTGAACGATTTGTCCACCACGTTCTCGGTTCCGGCCGACAACCTGGCCTGGCTGGAGGCCATGTCGGTGTTCGAGCCCCGCCCCGGCGGGGAGCTGGTGCCGGTGGACCGGGAGGAAATGCCCGAGATCCTGGCCGCGGTCAAGAAAGCCCAGGCCGATGCCTACCGGTTGATGAACACCTGGACCTTCGAGGAAAAGGTCCGCAACGGCACCCATGTCTACTTCCGGGGTCTTATGTGGCCGTTCACCAACATGCTGGGCATCGACCACGAGTTCGATTGGTCGCTCCCCCACCCCCACACTGCCGAGACGGTGTGGCCCATCTTCGCTGGCGGCCTGCCCGAACAAGAAGACGCTGAAGAGGTCCCCTTCCCCATGTTCCCCCGACTAGAAAGCGCCTAGCCCATGAAAATCGACATGCCGCTATCTGCTGATCTGGCGGGGGTCCGGGATCAGGCCGAGGCCTACCAGGCCATGGGGGTCGACGGGGTGTTCACCTTCGAGGGTCAGCGCGACGTGTTCTTCCCGCTGCTAGCCGCGGCCCAGCACACCGGCCTCGACCTCTACACCAACGTGGCCATCGCCCTGCCCCGCAGTCCGATGCACCTGGCCTACCAGTCGTTCGACCTGCACCGGTTGTCGGACGGTAAGTTCGCCCTGGGCCTGGGATCGCAGATCAAGCCCCACATCACCAAGCGCTACAGCGCGGTGTGGGACCGCCCGGTGGCCCAGATGCGAGAGCTGATGGCGGCCACCAAGGCCATCTTCGCCCGGTGGCAGGATGGCGATCCCCTCGACTTCAAGGGCGACTACTACACCTTCACGCTCTCTACCCCGATATTCGAGCCCGAACCGCTGGAGTGGGGGACGCCCCCCATCTGGGCCGGGGCGCTGGGCCCGAAGATGACCAAGATGGTGGCCGAGACCGCCGACGGCATCCTGCTCCACCCGTTCTGCTCCGAGCGCTTCCTGCGCACCAAGACGCTGCCCGCGGTGGAAGCAGGGCTAGGCGCAGCCGGGCGCAGCCGAGACGAGTTCACCTTCGGTGTGGGGGTGATCGTTGGGTTGTACGGAGATGACGCCGACGAGTCGGAGGCTTGGCGGGTGGAACAGCTCTGCCGCTCCAACCTCGGCTTCTACGGCTCCACCCCGGCCTACCGGGTGGTGCTCGACGCCCACGGCTGGGGTGAGCTCCAAGACGAGCTGAACCGCCTCACCAAACAGGGCCGCTGGGGCGACATCGGCGACGTGTGGGACGACGAGATGGTCCACACCCTCAGCGTCCAGGGCACCCCCTCTGAAGCCGCCGCCGAGATCAAATCCCGCTTCGGCGGCCTCGCCGACCGCATCCACCTCTCCCTCCACGGCGCCCCCCAACCCCTAGTCGCCGAGCTGTTCGCCGCCCTCAAGGGCTGAGGGTCAATACTTGCTTTCGTTTCTTGCGTTTGTGGTTAGACTGGTTGCATGGCCATCGCGACCACCTCAAGACCCGACGGCGCAGCAGACGCAACGGCGTATTCGGACTTTGCTGAGACCGTCTCCAAGAAGCTGCTCGACGGGGCTTCTCTGCGAATCGGTATAAGGGACTCGGAGTGCGAGGTGACCGGAGAGATCGCGCTGGCCATCGTGGACCTTCTCAGAATGGGTCCAAGCGCTCACGCTATAGAGCTTCAAGCCCTCCCTCCCGTTTTGACCACTGGTCAAGCCGCCGACCTCCTCGACGTCACCCGGCCCACCGTGGTCAAACTCGTAGACGAGGGGAAGTTGCCTGCGACCCGCGTTGGAACTCACCGACGCATTCCAACTCCAGATCTGCTCGCCTACCGCGAGCGCTGTCGGCACCAGCGCTCGGAACAAATCAGCGAAATCATCCGTACGTCGCAAGAACTCGGCCTCTATGACTGAGCGCCGTTGCCTGCTTTCTGAACTGCGCAAGCCCCCGATCAGCGTTCAAGAGTTCCTAGACCGCCTAAAACAGCGAACTCCAACCGCTGCCCAAGCTCTCAGCACCGCCCTCAAGGGATGAGGGTCAGCGGCCAGCTCTCTCGCTAGCGCGTGCGGTGGCGATCAGCCCGGGGGCTGGATGTGGGCTTCTACTCGGTTGGCGGGCTCGTCGATCCAGCCTTTGGAGTTGGCGTAGGCCAGCATGCCGTCGAACTGGGCCTCCCATTCGGCGTCGGCGGCGTCGCCGGCGAGCTCTCGCACGAAGGCGATGTCGATCCAGAGGTGGTTGTCTCGTTCTGAGGCGGCGGCCCGGCCATCGAAAGCGGCCACCGCGGCGGCAACGTCGCCGTCGATTGTCACGTGGAACTCCCGGAAGTTGCCTGCATCTTCGAGGGTGATGGTGTCGGCGATGGCAATGAACATGGGCTCAGCCTTGCGCTTGGCGGGGGCGGGTGTCGATCCGAGCGCTGAAGGGGAGCGACACCAGCGCGGTGATGATCACCATGCCCATGAGCAGGTCGATGGCCTCCGACGCTGAGGCCGCGGTGGTGGCGAAGGTGAGTCCGAGGGCCACGCCGATGGTGGTGGCCACCCGCTGTGAGGTGAAGTTGATGCCCGAGGCCAAGGAGTGCTGGTCGGGGGGCACATCGACCACCGCGGCAGCCATCAACGAGGGGAACACCATGCCGGTGGCCACCCCGATCACGGTCATGCCGAGCACAAACACCGCCGCGTTGGGCTCATCGCCCAACACCACCCACAGCATGATGGTGCCGCCCACATAGATTGCGGTGCCGGGAAGTATGAACATGCGATGGCCAGTGCGGTGGGCGACCCGGCCGATGAGCACGCCGACCACCCCGGCGAACAATGCCAGCGGTGCCACCGCGAAGCCTCCCTCAATGGGAGTCCATCCCCAAGACCGAATAACGATCACGGTGAAGCCGAAGAACATGCCGAACCACGACGACGCGAAGACCAGCATGGCCAGGTTGCTCCGGCGGACATTGGGGAAGCGGAACAGCCGCAGCTCCACCAGCGGGTTGGGGTGGTGCCACGTCCGCAGCACGAACAGCCCGAACATCACCAATCCGCCGACAATGCTGCCCGCCACCTTCCAGTCCAGCCACCCCCACGGATCGCTTTGCACGATGCCCAGGGTGACCAAGGCCGTGGCCCCGGCCACCATCACTCCACCGAGGGGGTCGGGCAGCGCCTTGGTCTCGCCGCTGCGGGACTCCCGATACACCAGCGGCACCACGATCAGGACAATGAAGCAGAAGGGGATGTTCAGCCAGAACATCCACTTCCACCCGAACCACTCGATGGCCAAGCCGCCCACCGGAGGGCCGACCGCCGACGACGTGCCGCCTGCCACCGCCCAGATGCCAACGGCCAACGGCAGCCGGTTGGCGGGGATCGTGGCCAGCAGCAGGGCCACCGCAGCCGTGTTGATGATCGAGGAGGCCACCGCCAGCACCGCCCGAGCCCCGATCAGCACCGCCACTGAGGGGGCCAACCCGCCCAGCACCGATCCGACCAAGAACAGAAGCGTCCCAACCAGCAGCATCCGCCGGCGGCCCAGCCGGTCGGCCAGCACACCGGCAGGCACCAGGGTGGCCGCCCCCACAATGGTGAAGATGTTGGTCACCCACGACAAGGTCGGGTCGGAGGTGCCGGGAAACGCCTCGCCGAGGGCCGGGTAGCCCACCGTCATGATCGACAGGCCGATGCCGGTGAGGGAGGCCGCGATCACCAGTGTGGTCAGGCCGATCGCCGGATGCCCGGTCACCGGTTGGGGCGCCGCCGCTGCGGTCACCTAGCGTTTGTGGGCAGGAAGTTCGGCGTTGTTCTCCTGCGCACGAACGGCCACGCTAGACGAGGAGCCGACGAGATGAGCAGTAACGAAGAGGGTGGCAACGTGACCGAGGTCCTCGGCGGCGACATTCTCGTAACCCAAGACGGCGGAGTGCGCACCCTCACCTTGAACCGCCCCGACGCACACAACGCCATCACCCCCGACCAGCGGAACTTCCTGGCCGACGAGTTCGCCCGCATCAGCGAAGACCTGTCGGTGCGAGCAGTGATCTTCACCGCCAACGGCAAGGGATTCTGCACCGGGGCCGACTTGCGGGTGGCCCGGCCCGAACGAGTGCAGCCGCCGGATGCTCCCGACCGGGCCATCATGGAGGTGGCTCGGGGCATCAAAGTCGGGGCTCAGAAGCTGATATCGGCCATCTTGGACTGCGAGAAGCCGGTGATCGCCGCGGTCAACGGCACCGCCGCTGGCATGGGCGTCCACATGGCGGTGGCCTGCGATCTGGTGGTCGCGGCCGAGGGGGTGCGGTTCATCGAGGTGTTCGTGCGCCGGGGCTTGGTGCCCGATGCCGGTGGGGTGTACCTGCTGCCTCGCCTTATCGGCCCCCAGAAGGCCAAGGAGCTGATGTTCTTCGGCGACGATGTGAGCGCGGCCGACGCCGCCGCCATGGGCCTGATCAACCGGGTGGTGCCCTCCGACGAGTTGATGCCCGCGGCGCGCGCCTGGGCCGAACGGCTGGCCGCCCAGCCCACCAAGAGCCTGACCATGAGCAAGCTGCTGGTGAACCGCAGCTTCGAGACCAGCCGACAGACAATGTTCGAGATGGAGTCATGGGCCCAAGAAGTGCTCATGGCCGGCGAGGACGCCGACGAGGGGGTCAACGCCTTCAAGGAGCGGCGGGACCCGAACTGGAAGGGCTGGTAGCTACCCAGCTCCGGCCAAACCGCGCCCGATAGCAGCGAGTTGGCGGCTGCCGCCGCCGAAGGTGTTCTCCAGTTGTTTGACCCACAAGAAATAGCGATGGACGGGATAGTCGATGTCGGCTCCCATGCCGCCGTGCAGATGCTGCGTGGCGTGTACCACCCGCTGGCCGGCATCGGCCGACCACCATTTGGCCACCGCAGCGGCATCGGCGATCTCGGCCGCTGAGCGGCCCTCGTCGATGAGCCACGCAGCCTGGAGCTGAGTGACCCGCATGCAGTCGTTGTCGATGTAGCAGTCTGCCGCCCGCATGGCCACCCCCTGGTTGGTGGACAGGGGGCGTCCGAACTGCTCTCGCTGCGACGTGTAGTCCGCGGCCATGGCCGTGGCCTCCTCGCAGCAGCCCAGCACCACCGCGGCCACCGCCACCTGGGCCCGTGCCAGGGTCCACTCCACAATCGAACGACCGTCGGCACCGTCCAGCCTTGCATCATCTCCGACGACCACCGACCTCAGCGTCAGCTCGCCGTGAAGCTCGCGGTTGGTGGTCTCGCTCAGCTCTACTTCCACGCCATCGGAGTCGAGGCCCACCACAAAGACTGCCAAACCACCGCCCTCTCCCACAGTGCGAGCGGGCACTAACACGGCGTCGGCCACGCCCGCGGCGGGAACCGCCGGCTTAGACCCGGTCAGCTCCCAGCGCCCATCATCGCGGCGGACTGCGGTCACCGACGGGGAAAGCGCGTCGTCGGTCCCCCACTCCGAGAATGCCCCGGTGAGCACAGCCTGCCCTGAAACCACCGCCCCCAGCCAGCGGTCCCGCAGCGCCGGGGTGCCGAACTCGGCGATGGGCATGGCCCCCAGCACCAGGGTGGGCCACAGCGGGACGGGGGCCACCCGGCGGCCCTGCTCTCGCAGCACCAATGCGGTCTCGACCATGCCGAGGCCGAGGCCGCCGTACTCCTCGCCAATCGACACTCCCAGCAGGTCTGAGGCAGCCAGGGCGGCCCACAGCTCCCGGTCGAAGCGGTCGGCGCTGCGCTCCACCGCGGCCACCCGGTCAGACCCCGCCGACCCAGTAAACACCTGTTCGGCCAGCGCGGCCACCGCCTCCTGCGACTCGCTTAAATCGAAGTTCACCGTCGCCCGCCCCTGGTCATCTTCAGCCCGGTCCAGGCCACGATCTCTCGCTGGACTTCGTTCACGCCGCCGCCGAAGGTGTTGATCTGGGCGGTGCGGGCCGCAGCCTCCACCCGGCCAGCCAACAAAGCGCCCGGGCTGCCCTCCCGGAGGTGGGCACCCGCTCCCAGTACTCCCAAAAGCAGATGATAGATGTCGCTCACCGCCTCGGTGCCGTACACCTTCACCGCCGACGCCCGGGCCGGGGTCAGCGAATCGGCGGCCACCGCGGCGGCCATCTGCCAGTTGAGCAGCTTCATGGCCTCCAACTTTGCGTGGCACCGGGCTAGATCCATCTGCACCCACCCCTGGTCCAGCACCGCAGCCTCGGCCCCGTCGGAAGCCGGAGTGTCAGCCGCCCAGGCCACCACTTCGTCATAAAGCTGGAACGACAGCGCCCCCACCGCAGCCAGCCCCACCCTCTCGTGGTTGAGCTGGCTGGTGATGAGCTTCCACCCCTCGTTCTCCGCTCCCACAAGATTGGCGGCCGGCACCCGCACCTCGTCGTAGTAGGTGGCCGTGGTGGTGGAGTTGCCCACGGTGACGATCGGGGTATGGGAAAAACCGGGGCTGTCGGTGGGCACGATGATGATGGAGATGCCCTTGTGGTTAGGAGCGTCTGGGTTGGTCCGGCAGGCCAGCCAGATGTAATCGGCTTCGTTGGCCCCCGAGGTGAATATCTTCTGGCCGCTGATCACCCATTCGTCACCGTCTCGCACCGCCCGGGTGGTGAGCGACGCCAAGTCGGTGCCCGCCCCCGGCTCGCTATAGCCAATGGCGAACTGAATTTCACCGGCCAGAATGCCGGGCAGATAGGCGGCCTTGTGCTCTTCGGAGCCTTGGGCCATGAGCGTCGGGCCCACGGTGTTGAGGGTGACGAACGGCATCGGGCAGCCCGACCGCTGGGCCTCATCGAAGAAGATGAACTGGTCGATAGCCGATCGCCCCTGGCCGCCGTAGGCCTTGGGCCAGCCGATACCCAGCATGCCGTCCCGCCCCAGTTGGCGGAAGATCTCCAGCCGGACGGGGCTGGTTTCGTGAGCCCCCATGAGGGCCTCGCGGACCTCGTCGGTCATCAGGTCCGCGAAGTAGCTCCTCAGCTCATCACGCAGCGACCGCTGCTCATCTGTGTAGTCGAGGTACACCGGGCCGCGACGCTATCAACGTCAGCAGTTCAATAGCGCTCTGGCGGGGATTTGGATGGAAGGGGGACTAAAGGGCGTCGGAACCCTGCTCGCCGGTGCGAATGCGGGTCAGGCCTTCCACCGAGGAAGTCCAGATCTTGCCGTCGCCGATCTTGCCGGTGCGGGCCGCGCCGGCGATGGCCTCGGTGGCCGCGGCCAGCGAGGAGTCGTCAACCACCACTTCAATGCGGGACTTGGGTGTGAACGACACCTTGTACTCAGTGCCCCGGTAGGTTTCGGTGTGACCGCCTTGGCGACCAAAGCCCTGAGCCTCACTCACCGTCATGCCCTGGACCCCGACCTCGGCCAGCGCCTCCTTGATGTCTTCGACCTGATGCGGCTTAACCACCGCGGTGATGAGCTTCATTGATGCCGTCCTTTCTGGTCGCCGATGAGGACGCTATCAGGTCAATACAAACTAGGCAACAAATGGGAAAAACCCGGAAATCTCCTAGATATTGTGCTTTATGAGTCAGTACATTAGTACAATGTCGGTGTGCGGATTTGGATAGACGAGAGCTCGCGAATCCCGCCCTATGAGCAGCTTCGGGCCCAACTCCGGTTGATGGTGTCGTCGGGCCGGCTCAAGCCCCGTGAGCGGCTACCGCCTATCCGGTCGCTGGCCGCAGAGTTGGACCTGGCACCGGGAACGGTGGCTCGGGCCTATCGGGAACTGGAATGGGAGGGAATCATGGAGGGCCGAGGCCGGGCAGGCACGTTCGTGGTCGACGAGCCCCCGGTGGCGTTCTCGGTGGTGGAACGACAACTGGCCGACGCCGCCGAGGCCTTTGCCGCCGAAGCCGATCGTCTGGGCGTGGGCCAACAAGCTGCCTTGTCAGCCTTGGAGACCACCTTTGCCTCCCGATCCGACCCCGATCTTGATTCCGGCTAGCGCCCCTTCGACCAGGGTTCGCTCAGCCCAACACCACCGAGGGGTCGGGCACCAGGTCGCGGGCCAGCCACTGGAACATCCGCCAGCCGTTGTCCTCCGAAAACAGCGAGGCCTCGACCTCTTTGGCCGCCTCCTCGCTGATGGCCTTGGCGTCAGGGGCCTTCACATGCACCTCGGCCACCCGTTCGGCGGCCACGAACCACCCCACCGCCTCGCCCGGTGACCGCCCTCCGGTGAGCAGCCCGTGGTTGCGGAGAATGCACACCCGGCTGGGACCCATGGTCTGGGCGATGGCCTCGCCGCCATCCACATCGTTCACCTCGAGGTTGTCCCCGTCGTAGAGCGATTGGTCGAACACGAAGGCACACGACTCCTGGCTGATGGCCCGAAACGGCTCGACGTTGGCCGACCACGGCGTGCCATAGGGAGTGTGGGTGTGGGCAGCCGACGCCAGATCGGGACGGGCATTCAAAATCGGCCAATGGATGTAGTAGGCCGCGAAATTGACTCCGTTTTCGAGAGGACCGGACACGCCCTGGCCGTCGGGGCCCACCAGGGTGAGGTTGTCGACGGTGGCATCGCCGAAACGGATGCCGTAGCCCAGCACCCAGAAGTGGTCGGTGAGGATCGGGTCGCGGGCGGTGATGTGTCCGTCGCCAGTCTGTCCCCAGCGCATGGCGGCAAAAATGCGATAGCCGATGGCCGCCTCCCATTTGCGGAGCAGGCGCAGCTCCTCAAGATCGGTGACCACAGGAGGGGCGGCGTCATAGGTGACGCCCGGATACCGGTCCAGCACCAAGGCCATGCCCAGATGCTACTTACACAATGAGCAGATGAACGCCCCTTGGACTGACTAGAACTGTGGCATGGCCCATCTGAACTTGAGCGCCGATGAGGTTCTCACCACTACCCGAGCGGTGCGTCGGAGGTTGGATACGTCCCGGCCGGTGGCACCGGAGCTGATCAACGAGTGCCTGGAGATCGCGGTGCAGGCCCCCACCGGGTCGAACCGGCAGAACTGGCGGTTCATGGTGGTCACCGAGCCCGAACTCATCGCCGGACTGGCCGACCTGTACCGCCGAGCCGGCGAGGTGGCCGGCGACTACCTGGGGGTGCTCCCCCGGCTGGAAGTGCAGGACCCCGCCCAACTGGAGGCCACCAACGAGAAGATGTACGCCTCGGCCGGCCACCTGTCCGAGCACCTCCACGAGGTGCCGGGAATGTTGATCCCGTGTTTGGCCGGGAGGGTGTGGGACCACCCGCCGGTGACCGTGGCCTCCCATGTGGGGTCGGTGATCCAGGCGGCGTGGTCGTTCATGCTGGCCGCCCGGGAGCGGGGCATCGGCACGGTGTGGACCACTATCCACCTCTGCTACGAGCAGGAGGCGGCCGATCTTCTGGGCATCCCCTACGACGAGGTGATGCAGCTGGCGCTCATCCCCTTCGCCCACACCATCGGCACCGACTTCCGCCCCGCCCGCCGCGAGCCCCTCGAACTCGTCACCCGCTGGAACCGCTGGTAGAGCGTCCTTCTAGGATCCCACCTTGGACCCTGCAATAGCATTGGACTATGTCCGGGAGAACACCAACGCGGTGCTGGCCACCGCCCGACAGGATGGCAGCCCCCAGATGTCGCCCGTAACCCTGGCGGTGGTGGACGACACGGTAGTGATGAGCACCCGCGAGACCGCCTACAAGACCAAGAACCTGCGCCGAGACCCCCGAAGCTGGCTGTGCGTGTTCCCCCGCAACTTCTTCGGCTTCTTCGGCGACTGGGTTCAGATCGAGTGCCAAGCCGAGATCATCTCCGGCTCTGACGCGCTGGAGCCACTAGTGGAGTATTACCGCACCCTGCGGGGCGAGCATCCCGACTGGGACGAATACCGCCAAGCCATGGTCACCGACCAGCGCTGCCTCGTGAAGTTCCACATCCACCGCGCCGGCCCCGACCGCTCGGGCTGACCGGGTATTGCCACCACGCCCTGGCGGGTTCACGATGGCGGCGAGATTCATTGGAGGCTGATCCCCCACTGGGCGACAGGCACGTCCACCGACAGCCCTCTCATCAACGCCCAAGCCGAGACGGTGGCCGAGAAACCAGCGTCCCGCTAACCGAGAAAATAATTTCCATTTTTCTCACTTATGGCGGGAGCGGAGCCGCCAGCCCGGAGGGAGGGCAGCAACAAGTGATAAAATAATTTCCATTTTTCTCACTTGCGGGGAGAGGTACGATGAGATTGTGGGCCACTACACCATCCATCAGACGCCAACAGAGGAAGTGCCCCCCGTATCGAAGACCGCGGCCCGGAAGCTCGACAATCCCCCCGGGAGTTTCGCCGCCTATCACCCTGACCCGCTGCTGACTCCCGGTTTGGCCGCTCTCCCCCACTGGGACCGCGCCGCTCATACAGCAGAGGCGGCAATCAGGGAATTTGAGCAAAAGCACGGCGACGCCGCATCCCGCGTCGGCTGGGTGCTCCAAAGGTCCGAAAGCGTCGGCTCGAGCACCATTGAAGATGTGACGCCCTCTTTGCGAAGGGTGGCTAGGGCCGAGGCCATAGCCCAAGACGGCAGAGACCCCCAAGACGAGGCTGCGAAAGAGGCCATCGGAAGCATCGCTGCCACCCGTCTAGCCGCTGAGATCGGAGATGCCCAAGGGCCGATCACCTTGGATGATCTTCTCGCCATCCACACCACGCTGATGGACCACACGCCCACGCCCGAGCTTGGCGGGCATCTGCGTCCGAGCTGGGTTCGCATCGGCGGGGTGCTTGGCGGCTACCCCCCGCCCGCTTATGTGGCCCCGCCGGCTGAAGAAGTGCCCGAGCTGATGGATGACCTCCTTGAGTACATCAACACCACCAGCCACCATCCGGTCACAGCGGCGGCGGTCGCCCATGTGCAATTCGAGTCGATTCACCCATTCCGCGACGGAAACGGCAGAGCCGGCCGAGCCCTCGTCCAAACCATTCTCCGCAAGGGTGGTGTCACCCGCTACACCACCCCGCCGATCAGCGCCCTCCTCGCCTTCAACCGAGACGAATACATTGGCGCTCTGGCCGCTGCTCGCTTCGAAGGGGCGGCAGGCTCGCTCGAACATGTGGAGTCGCTTGATTTGTGGGTATCGCTCTTTTCTTCGACGACAGAAGCCTCATGCGATCACGCAGAGGGGCTCATCACCCGGATCGATGCGGTTGCCCGCAAGTGGGACACGAAGCTCAAGAGCCGCAGGGGGTCGGCTGCTCGGAAAATCGCCGAGCGCCTGCCCGAGATGCCGGTGTTCACCGTGCAGGGCGTGGCCGCCAATTTGGACATTCCCCCCGCAACGGCCTACCGGGCCACCGACCGGCTCGTAGCTGCGGGGATCGTCGCGCCGGTGCGAGGCAAGCACCGCGGCCGCGACCTATACGAAGCTTCCGACATCCTGGATGTGTTCAAGGTGGAAGCAACTGCCGCGGAACGCTCCGACCCGATTCCCGACGACACGACTCAACCACAAAAAAGCAGGGTGGCCGCAAGAGACGAGAAGGCCGCTGAAGCCGCCCGTCTGCGTCGCCAAGGACTCACCCTCGAGCAGATCGGGACCGCTCTTGGAATGTCAACCTCGTGGGCCCAAGTGGTCACCAAAGGCGTGCGACGCGGCAAACACCAGCAGTAACCAGGGCAGGGCCGTTTTCGGGCGTTGCCGAGGCCATCGTCGTTCAAATGAGAGCCAGGCGTTGTGCTGAGTTTGCGAGCGTCGGCGGGCTGATTCTGCCGACCCGGCTAGAACGGCAAACAGCCTCATAGGATGCCCCCATGGACCCTGCGAAGGCTTTGGAATACGTCCGGGAGAACACCAACGCAGTGCTGGCCACGGCAAGGGCGGATGGCAGCCCCCAGATGTCGCCCGTAACCCTGGCGGTGGTGGACGACACGGTAGTGATGAGCACCCGCGAGACCGCCTACAAGACCAAGAACCTGCGCCGAGACCCCCGAAGCTGGCTGTGCGTGTTCCCCCGCAATTTCTTCGGCGACTGGGTGCAGATCGAGTGCCAGGCCGAGATCATCTCGGGATCAGACGCACTGGAACCGCTCGTCAACTACTACCGAACCCTGCGAGGCGAGCACCCCGACTGGGACGAATACCGCCAAGCCATGGTCACTGATCAGCGCTGCCTGGTGAAGTTCCACATCCAACGCGCCGGCCCCGACCGCTCGGGCTAACGGCGCTCTGAGAGACCCGGCGTCGACGCAATCGACAAGAACCCTCTCAAGCAGAACTCGGGATGACGATCCGTTCGTCGTCAAAGACCGCAACCACTTCCAAATGGCCGCCCATGCTCTCGACAACCGCCCGACACGTAGATAGCAAGTTGTCGCCTGCGGCTTCCATGGCTGAGATCGACGCCTGGGTCCGCTCAAGGCGCTGAGCAAGCTCCACCTGCGTCAACTCTCGGTGCCGGCGAAGCTCGCCCAAGTTGAACGCCACCGCATCGGCCCTTGCCTCCACCTTGATGGCGTCAACGCGAGCGCGGCGCTCAGGGCTGATCTCCCCAACAATGTCGCTGAACTTGCGAAATCCCATATTGCGATCCTTTCTAGCCGGTGCCATCAATCAAACCTTCAGACCAAGCTGCCTCGCCACCATCGGTCAAACTTGATATAGAGATAACTCTATATTTCTGCGCTGTTGCGGCAGGTGCCCACCTGCCGCAAAGGGCAGCAGGCTTAATTCTGGAGAACGGGGCTGTGCTGGGCGAGTTGATAGGTAGTGGTACCGGTGTCGGGGAAAGGATCGGGCGGGGCGTTAATTTGGAGTCGGCCCCGGTGGTTCCGGCAGACCTGCCAATTACAGTCGTGGACGAGGTGGTGGCAGCCGGGACAGAGTTGGGCAAGATTGGGAATGTCAGTAGGCCCGTCGTCTTGCCAGTGCTGAATGTGATGGGCCTCGCACCGCTCCGACGGAGACTTGCAGCCGATGCACCCACCGTCTCGCGCGGCGAGCACGATCCGCTGGGCCAACGATGCTGACCGTTGCGACCGACCCAGCCACAGCGGTTGGCCGTCGGCGTCGGCGAATGCGGTGTAAACATCGGCGTTAGCGAGCAACCGCTCTAGTTCCTCTGGGGGAACCGGCTGCCCATCGTCAAGATGGGGCTGCCCGAGCTCGCCGGTAGAAGCGTCGTATTCGGAGACGATCAACATAGACGCCGGCGCAGCCCGCTGCGGGCCATCCCGGGTGAACAATTGCACAAATGCGTCGGCATTCCGCTGCAAGTACGTGATCTTGCTGTCAGGCCCTTCCTCCCGGCGAAATGCCTCGACCATCTTGGCGAACGCCATCGAGGCCCGTCGCCCGGCCATGTAGTCCAGATGGGCGAAGAACTTCCACGAGCCATCCGGCTCCTGCGTAATCGACGCCTGGCGATCATGACGCTGTTGCTCGTACTTGGTGTAGTCCCGCACCTCGACCCGCTCCCGGCGCAACGCATAGCGAGATAGCAGATCGGCCGGCACCTCCTTCGCGGCACCCAAAATGACATCTTCGCTGCGATAGTCGGGCTTGCCAGCTACTCGGTCAATCACCCGAGCATGGCCCGAGGTGATCTCACCGGCAGCCAGAGCCTCCAGGGTTGCCGGAAAGTTGTCCGACAGCGACACCGCCAACTTCACATCTCCACTGGCCCGCCCCGCCGACTCCAACACCCGCTCCCGCAAAACCGCCGACGCCGCCCGAGCACTACTCCGCTGGGCTCTCTCTGCCAAGACTTCAGCCAGTTGGCCTTCAATCTGCGAGCGAGCCCGCGCCAATACTTCTACTCGATCATCCAAATCTTCAAGAGAAAGCTCACCAACATCGACGCGCGACACACGCACGGCAACTTCCGGCAATGAGCCAGAATTATCGCTACCAGCAACGGCTGGAACACCTGCTGAACCAGGGAACTCCATGTCTCTAAAGATATCAGCGACCAATGACAATATCCCCCAGCATCAAGCTCGAATTAGCCAAAAAAATCTGAATCTACTCTGTATTGAACAACATGTATAACACCGACAATACGTAAATCGCTTTTGCCATTACACACACATGACCATCCAGGTCATGTGTACATTTATAAACAACTATTCATCAGCTACATGATTTCAACAAGGATTGCATAAGGCTCATTCCCACGACGGCGTTCTCCAAATGCACTGCAAAACGCCCAATTGGGACCGGACTGTGGAATCCGGCAACGTTGCTTCGGAGGGACAATTGATCCCCCTTTCATCGAAGCCGTTCAATGAGGGCCGGGGGGTCAGCCCCGGCGACACAGCAGCCCGTCGCCGCCTACGGAGGCAGAGCCTCCCGTTCAATGAGGGCCGGGGGGTTAGCCCCGGCGACACCTCTGTCCCCTTCTCTGACTGCTCCTCCTCCCAGCTCGTTCAATGAGGGCCGGGGGGTTAGCCCCGGCGACACTGCGGGCGACAACGGGAACCTGTATGTGCTTTGGCACGTTCAATGAGGGCCGGGGGGTTAGCCCCGGCGACACCCTCCTCCAGGTAGTCGCTGCCGTCCGCGCTGATCTCCGTTCAATGAGGGCCGGGGGGTTAGCCCCGGCGACACCCGTCACGGAATGCGTCGCCCGTGCCCTTGCCTGAGCGCGTTCAATGAGGGCCGGGGGGTTAGCCCCGGCGACACCAATGTCGATTACCGGCGCAGGGCAGACCAGTATTGCGTTCAATGAGGGCCGGGGGGTTAGCCCCGGCGACACTTCGACCCGTACCGGTCGGTGACGCGCTCGTCGAGCGCCGTTCAATGAGGGCCGGGGGGTTAGCCCCGGCGACACCGGCTATGGACGCGCTGGACCGCATGACCAGCACGCTCGTTCAATGAGGGCCGGGGGGTTAGCCCCGGCGACACTGTGTACCGGGGTACAGCTGGGGTCTTGGGGAACACGTTCAATGAGGGCCGGGGGGTTAGCCCCGGCGACACCCGACGATCCGGGCTGCCCTACCTGCGCCGAGGATGGCGTTCAATGAGGGCCGGGGGGTTAGCCCCGGCGACACTGGAGTACGAATAGGTGCCCGAACCCAACACGGTCACCGTTCAATGAGGGCCGGGGGGTTAGCCCCGGCGACACTGCTTCTGAGCCCGGCGGAACGAAGCACGACAGGGCGTTCAATGAGGGCCGGGGGGTTAGCCCCGGCGACACCAACCGGGCCAGGAACTGGGCTCGGAGAAGGCTTGACGTTCAATGAGGGCCGGGGGGTTAGCCCCGGCGACACCCGCACTTGATCAGCTCCCCCCGCTCCGCCATCATCGTCGTTCAATGAGGGCCGGGGGGTTAGCCCCGGCGACACCGCGCCGAACACGTCCAGCGCGCCGGTGTCGGGCCACGTTCAATGAGGGCCGGGGGGTTAGCCCCGGCGACACTTCGCATTCATGGAGGCTGAGGGTGACGGGCTGGCCGTTCAATGAGGGCCGGGGGGTTAGCCCCGGCGACACCTCCACGTACTCGGCGGGGTTGGTGCCGTTGAC